>JAOTUP010000270.1 GCA_029863825.1 Acidobacteriota bacterium
GCCCTTGCGGACAACGGATTTTGAGTCCGTCGCGTCTTCCATTCCGCCACTCCGGCTCGAGAACAACGGAAGAGCATCCTAGGTCGCCACCTGGGGGCTGTCAACAGGTGAAGCTGGGAGGAGATGAGCTGTCTGTGAGCCCGACAAGGTATGCGACAAAATGTCTCACAATCCACCTCGGGCGACCGATTATCGCTGCCGGAGGGCTTGACAAGAGGCCCACATTCGTGTATCCTCCGATACTGTAAGTCGCTGATGATTCAGTGATTTACCCAATTCTAAAGAACATATTCGCTTTTATCGAAATGATGACGGAGGGTGGATTATTGGCATTCAGAGTGGGACAAAAGGTAGTGTACCCGAGCCACGGGGTCACAGTGGTGGAGAAGATCGAGGACGGACGAATCGACGAGACAGAACAGACCTTCTATCATCTGCGACTGCTCTCGAACGATTCGAAGGTCATGGTGCCGAAGACCAACCTGGATCTGGTGGGCCTGCGGCCGCTCTGCGGCATCTCGGAGATTCGCGCCCTTTTTCGCCTGTTGCGTGACGGTAATATCGACACGTACAAGGACTGGAAGGGTCGCTACAAGCAGAATCTCGACAAGATGAAGACGGGGTCGCTCAGCGAGGTCGCCGAGGTGCTCAAGAACTTGCGATTGGTGAGCGCCAAGAAGAGTCTCTCGTTCCGCGAGAAGAAGATGTACGAACGCGCCAAGTACTTCATTGTCAGTGAAGTTGCGCATGTCAAGAGTATCGCCGAAGAGAATGCTGACAAGCAGGTCGAGCGCGCCTTGTTGACCGGCATGGACAAGCGCAACAAGAAGAAGGCGGGACAGGTCGCCTAGCATCCGTTCTGCCCAGGGCTCGGTTCGAAATGGCCGTCCTTCGGGGCGGCCATTTCGCGTCAGCGGCCTCAGCGTTCTAAGCTCGCAGCCATGACCGAGCCGCCAGAGTCGCCAGTCTTTGTGGAGGTCGCCGTTCCGTTGCCTTTGACTGGCACACTCACCTACGCCCCGCGCGATGGCACGATTCCTCTTCCCGGATGTCGCGTCAGGGTACAGGTCGGGTCGCGCCGGGTGATCGGCATGGTCATCGGAGCGGTGGCCACGGCTCCCGACGGCGTGACCGTGCGACCCTTCGATCGCATCGTCGATCCGCATCCGGTCATCGATACGTCGCTCCTGGAGCTTGCCCGATTCGTCAGCGACTACTACCTGGCGCCGATCGGAGAAGTACTGCAGAGCATCGTTCCGGCAGCGCTCGAGCCGTGGGGCGAGCGCCGGGTCTGGCTTACTGATGCCGGCGCCCTCGGAACGCCGGCCGACGCCGACGAAGCTTTGCTGATCGATGCTCTGAGAGCTCATGGACGGATGAAGCTGGCGGATCTCGAGGCCGAGGCCACCATTGCAAAGTTCACCGACACCGTCGATCAATTGACGAAGTGCGGAAAGATCGCCATCGGCGAAAGCAAGGTCGGCGGCTCGCGCTTCGTCGCCGCCATCGAAGTGGCGAGTGGTCAGCTCGATGACCTGGTCGAGCGATGCGGGCGCTCCCAACCGGCGCGCGACGTCGTCGAGTATCTCGCCGGACTCCAACGACCGTCGACCGTACGTGAGACCTTGTCGGTCGTCGGGTGCTCGCGCGGTGTGATCACGCGCCTCGTCGGTCTGGGCGTGCTGCGGCAGTTCAGCCAGCTCGCTCGTCTGGATCTCGGTCGTCACGTGCTGCGCACGGAGACGAGCGACTCCATTGTTCTCAATGACGGCCAAAGCACCGCGCTTCGCAGCCTCTTGAGTGCCGTCGAGAGCGGGGTCTTTGGCGGTTTCCTGCTGCAAGGGCTCACCGGTAGCGGCAAGACCGAGGTGTACGTGCGCGCGGCCGAGGCGGCGGTGACGGCCGGCCGCAGCGCCATCATTCTGGTTCCGGAGATCGCCCTGGTTCCTGTCCTGGCCGCGACCCTGCGGGAACGATTCGACAGTCGCTTGGCGATTCTTCATTCGGCACTGGGCCGTGCCGAGCGTCAGCAGGAATGGGAGCGTATTCGGCGGGGTGAAGCCACCGTCGTTCTCGGCCCGCGCTCGGCTGTCTTTGCACCGGTCGGTGACCTCGGCCTCATTGTCGTCGATGAGGAGCAGGATGCAGCGTACAAGCAGGAAAACACACCCCGCTATCACGCCCGCGATGTGGCGCTGTATCGAGGCAGGGCGGCAGAGGCTGTTGTGGTGCTGGCATCTGCCACTCCGAGCCTCGAGAGCCGTTTCAACGCCGAAAATGGCAAGCTCGATCCGCTGACACTCGTCGAGCGTGTGGCGGGCGGGTCGTTGCCGGAGGGAATCCTTGTCGACCTGCGCGGCGAGAAACCCAAGCGTCCGGGTGAAGTCTACTTCTCACCGCGGCTTCTGGCGGAGCTCGAAGAGACGTTGGCGGCGGGAGATCAGGCCATCCTGTTGCGCAATCGGAGGGGCTACTCACCGCTGCTGCTGTGTCGCGCCTGCGGAGACGAGTCACAGTGCGAGCAGTGCGGCCTCGCCAGAACCTACCATCGACGCTTCGCGGAGCTCCTGTGCCACTATTGCGGCTCGCGACGCCCGGTACCGGCTGTCTGCAGGGTGTGCGGAGAAGATGCATTGGAACCGATTGGAACGGGTACGGAGCGGGTAGAAGAGGAGTTGCAGCAGCTCTTCCCGGCGGCGGCCATTGACACCCTGGATCGCGATGCGCTGCGGCGCAAGGGACACGTCGTCGGCGTTCTCGAGCGCTTTGCGCGCGGCGAGACCCAGATGCTCGTCGGTACCCAAATGGTGTCGAAGGGGCACCATTTTCCACGTGTCGCACTGGCCGCCGTGCTGCACGCTGACACCTATCTCGGGTTTCCGGACTTCCGAGCGGTCGAGCGCACGTACGCGCTTTTGACCCAGCTCGCCGGGCGCGCCGGACGTGGCCACCGACCCGGACGAATCGTGATCCAAACGTTTCATCCGGATCACTATGCAATTCAGGCGGCGCTGGATCACGATGACCGGCGATTCGCCGAGGAAGAGATGCGCTTTCGACGCATGTTTCACTATCCGCCCTATACTCGAATGGTCCAGCTGCTGGTCCGTGGGACGCATCGTCAGCGTACCGAGGAGGAGGCACGGACCTTGGGGCAAAAACTCGAAAGCCATCCCCTGGCCCGGGGGTTGCGAATCCTCGGGCCGTCTCCTGCTCCTTTCGAGCGCCTGCGCGGGAAGTGGCGATTCCAACTTCTGCTACGGGGAAGATCTGGACGCAGAGTGCGCTCTCTGGTGCGCGACGTGGCCGGCGAAGGCGCGGGGTCGCAGCTGGTCATCGATGTCGATCCGCAGGAGCTCCTCTAGGTCTTAAACGCACTTGACGATGAAATGCAGCCTTATGCTAGCGTGACGTGCACTCATGAAGCCCGCAGAAGTTCCCTTTGAAGCCCCATTGATTGAGCTGCGCCGGCGGATCGAAGAGCTCGAGGGTTATCCGCAGGGCTCCGGCCGCCGCAAGGAGGTGGAGCGCCTCCGCCTGCGCCTGGCGAAGTCTACGGCGGAGGTGTACAAAAGCCTCAGTCGCTGGGAAAAGACCCTCGTAGCCCGCCACTCCCAGAGACCGCATACTCTCGAGTATGTCGAGGGACTGATGAGTGATTGGCTTGAGATCCATGGCGACCGGGCGTTTGCCGACGATCCCGCGATCGTCACCGGGTTCGCAACGTTCAACAGCCGATCAGTTGCAGTTGTCGGTCACCAGAAAGGACGGGCGACCAAAGAGCGCATTCATCGGAATTTCGGTCAAGCGCGACCTGAAGGCTACCGAAAAGCGCTTCGCCTGATGAAACTCGCCGAGAAGTTTTCGCTTCCTGTCTTGTCGTTCATCGACACGCCGGGCGCGTTCCCTGGCCTCGGGGCGGAGCAACGAGGTCAAGCGGAGGCGATCGCGCGCAATCTGCTGGAGATGGCGGCGCTGAAGGTGCCGATTGTCGTGACGATCACCGGTGAGGGAGGAAGTGGTGGGGCGTTGGGTATTGGCATCGGCGATCGGGTGCTAATGATGGAGTATGCAGTGTACTCGGTGATCTCGCCTGAAGGCTGCGCGGCTATTCTCTGGAAAGATCAGAACAAGCGCGTCGAAGCCGCCGAGGCTTTGCGCCTGACCGCGCCGGACATCCTCGCACTGGGAGTCGTCGACGAGGTCATTCCGGAACCGCTGGGAGGCGCCCACGCAGAGCCGGCGCAAGCCATCCAAACG
>JAOTUP010000271.1 GCA_029863825.1 Acidobacteriota bacterium
CAACAAGACACCATCCCGTTCGATCAGAATCCGCCTCTGGTCGCTTCTGGAATCCGTCTCGGAACTCCAGCGGTCACGACTCGCGGCATGGGGAGCGCAGAAATGGACACTATCGGAACCTGGATAGGCAGCGTCCTTTCGGCCCCGGACGACCTGGGCCTGCAGGAGCGTGTGCGCCGCGACGTGCGGAAACTCTGCGAGGCGTTTCCTCTCTTCTGTTGAAACCGCTCGACTCGTCATGCAGGTGACGGCACTTCGAATCGCCGCCGCAGCTCGCCGCGGACCTCTCCCACAAGATATATCGAGCCGCAAACGAGAACCGGCTTGCGGTGTTCTAGGGCTCGAGTCAATGCCGCCCCGGGAGCCGCAGCCGATATCGCGAGATCCCGTGGCACGAGATGTTCCAGCTCTTCCGGCGATCGGCCTCTGCTCGACGTCGGACGAGTGAGGACGACTGCGCTGGCACCCGCCGCCAGAGACGGCAACATCTCGGCGACTTCCTTGTCCTCCAAGACGCCGAACAGAAGCACATACTCGGGCATTCTTGCGCGGACGAACTCGGCGAGAGCCCGAGCCGCACTCGGGTTATGGGCCGCGTCCAACACCACGAGTCCAGCTCCATTCGGAAGCTCCACTCTCTCCAGGCGGCCAGGCCAGCGACACTTTTCCACTCCCGAAACAAACGCTGATGCGTCGATCGCACCCCACCCCTGCCGCGACAAAACCTCCGCCGCCGCGACGGCAGTGACGAGGTTCGACTCCTGGTGCCGCCCCGGCAACTCGAAGCGCAACACGAGATCTCCCCAACCCGACGACAGCCGCAACCGCCGCGACCACTCGCTGTCGTCAAGACGATCCAGGATACGGGCCTCCTCGGGCGCCCAATGCCAGTCGGCGCCTATGCGTCTTGCTTGCTCTTCGAGATCATGCCGCGCTTCCGACCCGCGTTCGCCGACGACGACTGGGCGCCCGTGACGCATGATTCCCGCCTTCTCCCGCGCAATCGACGCGAGTGAGTTCCCAAGATGAATCTGATGCTCGAGAGCAATCTGGGTGATAACAGATACCGCAGGCTCGCAGGCATTTGTCGCATCCAGGCGTCCGCCGAGGCCTACTTCGAGAACCGCGACCTCACACTCTTGCTGCGCAAACCAAAGACATGCCGACACGAACAGAGATTCGAAATATGTGGCTGGGGACCCTGTCATTGTCTTCGATAAATCGACAATGGTCTTCAGGTGGACTCCTAGCCTGTCCATCCCGATCGGCTCGCCGTCCACTCTCAGGCGCTCCGTAACCACCTCGAGATGGGGCGAAGTGAACAAACCGGTCCGATACCCCGCCGCTGAACACGTCGCCGCCAGCATCGCCGCGACCGAGCCCTTGCCATTCGTTCCACCAACAAGGACCGTGGCGAAGCGCGATTGGGGATCTCCGCACTCGAGCAGCAGCTTGCGCGTAGTCTCCAGTCCCAGTCTCATCCCGAAGAGTTCGAGCTTCGAGAGCATTACCTCCGCGGGGTGGCTATCCTGCATCAGCGTGCTTGGTGCGCTGCCGTCCGGTCATCGACAGCACGGCCGCATCACGAGAGATGACGCAGCGAGCGAGCCAGTGTCTCCTTCATCTGGGAGCGTGTCACGACAAGGTCGAGAAAGCCCTGTGCGAGGAGGAACTCACTGCGCTGGAAACCCTCGGGGAGGCTCTCGCCAATGGTCTGCTCGATGACGCGGGGGCCGGCAAAACCGATCAGCGCACCCGGTTCGGCGATATTCAGATCGCCGAGCATGGCGAAGGAAGCGGTCACACCCCCAGTCGTCGGATCCGTGAGAATCGAAACGTAGGGCAACCTCGCCTGAGCCAGCCTGGCGAGGGCTGAAGAGATCTTGGCCATCTGCATGAGAGAGAGAATTCCCTCCTGCATACGCGCGCCACCCGATGCCGAAACGACCACCAGCGGGCACCGGCGCCGTAGCGCCTCCTCGGCACCACGGGCGATCTTCTCCCCCACCGCCGACCCCATCGACCCGCCCATGAAACCGTATTCCATCACCGCCAGCACAACCGGTAGCGAGTCGACCGAGCCTGCCGCCAGAATCACCGCCTCCTTCTCACCCGTGCTCTTGACGTACTCCTTGAGCCGCTGCCGATAGGGCTTCTGATCGCGGAACTTCAACGGATCGGCTGACCGAACGCCTGCGTGAAGCTCTTCACCACTTCCCTCGTCGAACAGCAGCTCAATTCGCTCACGCGCAGTCACGCGAAAGTGATGCTCGCACTTCGGACAAATCTTCAGGTTTCGCTCGAGCTCTTTGACGTAGATGATCTCCCGGCACCCGTCGCATTTCACCCACAATCCCTCGGGCACAACGCTCCGCGGGCGATCCACCGGAGCCTTCTTCTGTTTCTTTGTCTTCCTGAACCAAGCCATGAGTCAACCGCCACGCCTGCAAGACGCACCTAAGAGACAACTCCTCGCTCAGAGAGTGAACGATGGTAGCAGAAACCGGAGCTGGCGGGTGCGGGCGCAGTCGGTGCCGGCGGCGCGCCTGGCGACCCGGTCATTTCCTATTGATCCGACCCTGTGATCGGCGGCTCCGTCATCGCCTTCTCGTCCCTTTCATCAGCTTCGTTACCGTCTGTCAGTGAATCCTCCAGCCGCTGCGGCACCACGACTGGTGTTGTGTCCTCGGCGCCTACAGCTCCACGATTCAGCCATGCGTTGACCGCCAAAGCCGCGAGAAGGGCCAACAACAAACCACATGCGACGCCAAGCCAGAACCTCGCCCTTCCAGTCGGCCGCGGCATGAGAGCCCTGAACCGATCAGCGAGCGTCACCTCGGTCGACACGGCCGGAGCAGTGACTTCGGAACCGCCCTCTCGAGGAATCTCTCCGGCTGGAGGAGCCTCTATTGAAGCCGCAGTCGGCTGCGTTCCTGACGACGACACTTCCTCGTCCACGACGACTCGCGCACTCGGCTGAGGTGCGCTTTCGAACAGCATTTGGAGCCACTCTGCCAGTGCACCATGCGTCGGTTTGGGATCGAGGTGGAAAAGCGCCTCTTCGAGCTCCCTCTGCATCTCGCCGGCGCTCGCATAACGATCGGACGGATCTTTCTGCAGCGCTCGCAGAAGAATAGCGTTCACCTCATCGGGCAAATCGGCTCGGATCTCACGAGGCTCGTCGACCTCGCCGCCTCGCACCGCATCCAGGAGCGAGATCTCGGTGTCCTGCACGAACAGTGCGCGACCGGTTACCATCTCGAAGAGGACGTTGCCCAGAGAATAGAGATCACTTCGCGCATCGACTCTCGCTCCCGCTGCTTGTTCCGGAGACATGTACTGGATCTTGCCCTTGAGCGCACCGATCTCCGTCTGCGTCACCGACGAAACGGCTTTCGCCACTCCAAAGTCGCACAGCCGGATGTTCCCGTTGTGACTGATGAGGATGTTGCGCGGGGAGACATCTCGATGCACCAGCCCCAGAGGTCTCTCGTCGGCGTCACGACGTGTATGTGCGTATTCCAGAGCTGCAGCTGTGCGCGCCGCAATGAAGACGGCGAGACCGAGGGGAAACTGCTCCTGACGACGACGCAGGCGATTGAGGATGCTTCGCAAGTCTTTGCCATCGACATATTCCATGGCGATGAAGAAATCGCTTCCGATCTTTCCCAGATCGTAGATGTCGACGAGATTCTCGTGATTCAACTGCGCCGCCAGCTTGGCTTCGTCGACGAACATGGTGACGAACTCCTTATTCTCCGCCAAGTGGGGAAGGATCTTCTTTATCGCCACCGTCTTTTGGAACCCTTCCATGCCGACCATGCTGGCACGCCAGACTTCAGCCATCCCGCCGACAGCGATCCGCTCTTCCAAGTGGTACTGCCCGAACTCGGATGCGGAGTCCCCCTCCAAGTCCTTTGACGAGATGTCACCGCCTCCGGACTCCGATCCGGCATCGACTTCGACGTTGGCTTCGACCAGAAAGGACTCGGAAGTCTCGGCAGAATCACCTGCTTCAGCACCTGCTACCACGTCCGCTTCGACACTCGGCCACGATCGCTCGGACACGCTCGGCAGCGCGGGATCGAACTCGCCGCGCCAAAAGCTCGAAGCCTCCCCCTCTTGAGCAACACCGGCCTCGTCATTCGTCCCAGCGGTCGCCCACAGTGAGCCGGCGGTCCCGGTCCCGGCGGAT
>JAOTUP010000007.1 GCA_029863825.1 Acidobacteriota bacterium
GGTCCGAAGATCGCAGCGGGAGATTCTCGGCCACGATTGATCCGTCGTCGTTGATCAGGTCGACAGCTGCATCGGCATTGCCGCGTCCGAACTCGGCACCCGAGATCTCCGCGCTCAACCTCGCGGACGTCAAGGCATGATCGAGCGCCTGAGCACTGCCCTGAAAAACGAATGAGTACCTATCCTCAGGCACCAGCAACTCCACGAGGTTGAGAAGGTCGGGCGTCACAAGATCAGAGCACACGCTGCTCAGGCAAACCAGGCTGTCGACCGGCTCAAAGTCGCCTTTGATGATTCCGACCGCATCGACGTAGCCGTCGGTAAACTCGAAGGCATTGAAATCACCAGTCACAACCAGGCGCAGACTCGGGTCCGTATCCTGCATGTCTTGCACCTTCTGCGCGATCGATTCTGCCTGTTCGAACCGCTTGCGCTGCACGCGCTCGGTCTCGATACCGCCGAGCGAGCGATTGTGCACGACCATCACAGCGATCGGGAACGACCCGAATTCGCGGAGACTCCGTCCCTCGAGAAGCAGCGGTGGCCTGTCGTGGAGCGGCGAAGGCGGATCATCGAAGGTGAACAGCTCGTCTTTGCCCAGCTGCGTGACGGCATCGACGGCGATCGTGTTCCTCACCAAGAAACCGACGTCGATCGTGCCGATGTCATTGCCTTCTTCGAGATAAGCGGTGTAGACAACCGCCGGATCGGCCGTCGCGATGTCACCCGCGAGATCCATCAGCACCTGCAGACTCTCCGCCTCCTGGACAGCCAGGATGTCCGGCGCCTTCAGGACGTCGAGAATGTAGCTGGTGAACTTCGCCCGCCGCCGCGCATACTCCGCAGTCGAGACCACCGCATCGTTGCGGTCTCCATCCGCCGGGTCATCGACATCATCAAAGAGGCGGAAGAGGTTCAGCGACCCGACCGTGAACTCGCCCGCCTGTCGCGGACGCACTGACACCGGAAGCGGCGCCGGGACGAAGCTCAGCTCTGCGGGCCACAGCTCGTAGCCACCGAACTCGTAGCCGATCACGCCGAGCGCGCTGAACGACGAACCCGCTGGAATCTGCTGGTTTGGGAGTCCCAGCTTGTCCGGGTCGAGCTCGAACACCTCGGGGTTGCCGTCCCACACTGGCAAACCGAGAAGACCTGGAAACTCGATGCCCGGCTCGCGGAAGGTTCGTGCCGGCGCAGCGGTGATGTAGACCTCGGCGGTCGTGTCGGAGCTGAAACGCTGGTTCGGGCCCGTCACTGTACCGTTCGCGATCTCGACCAACATGCCCTCGTAGCACTCGAACTCGAGCGCGCAGCTCGGGAAGGCCGGGTCGGACGACGGAACAGTCGCGTCGAAGACGATCGACCCCGGCAGCATCGACGTGCCGACGGCGGTCACCGTTGCGGCAACAATCTCGGTAAAGCCGAAGAACTCGTCCACTTCCCCGATGACATCGACGAGGTTGCCGACATCCACCAACGGTGCGCTGCCAGTGAAGACGAAGACGCCGTCTGACGTGTCGACGTCGAAGTCAGTGCGCGTAGCCGGTGTCTGGACAAAGAACCCGCTCGGCGCCAGTGCCGTGACCACATTGCTGCGCGTGACCACGAAACCGCCATCAAACGGCGAGCTCGCACCGCTGCCTTGAATCTCGAAAACCTCGGCCGCAACGGGACAACCGGCGAACTGCGAGCCGTCGACTCGCTTTCCAGGCGAGAAGAGCGCGCCATTCGAACCCGCTGCCAGCGTGTGTCTCACCCGCGGAGGCACGCCAGCAATGTCGGGATCCAGGGTCAGCGACTGATTATCGCCGCCTTCGCCGCCGTAGGTCGCTTGCGTCACATCGCTCACCCCATTGTTGAGGGTCACCGAATCGCCACTGTTATTGAGGCCCAATGAGCCGTCGCTTGCCGTTTGCACCAGGCTGTTGCCGAAATCTCCGGTCGGCGAGCCGCCGCCGAAGACCACCACCGAGCATCCGTTCAGCACGAGTGTCCCGGCGGGGAACGTGTGCCGCACCGAAAATCCGTCGGCCAACGTCCAGCCGGAGATGTCCATCGCCGAGCCGGTGTTGTTGACGAGCTCGACGAACTCGTCGGCCGAGGAATCCCGCGTGCCGTCGCCGTTGGCGTCACCAGGTGTATCTGCTGCCGGATCGGCGTGGATCTCGTTAATCACCCACGGATCTGGAAGCGCCTCACAGCCTGAGAACTGATCACCGTCAATCCTCGTTCCCGGCGAGAACAGCGCGCCGCCGGATCCGGTCGCCTCCGAGTGCTTGACGAAAGGTAGAGAACCAACGATGTCCGGATCGAGGGTCAACGACTGGTTGTCCCCACCCTCGCTCCCGTAGTTCGCGGTTGCGGCATCAGCCACTCCGTCGCTGAGCGTCAGCGAGTCGCCGCTGTTGTTGAGTCCCAAGGAGCCACCGCTTGCTGTCTGCACCAAGCTGTTGCCGAAGCGTCCGGTCGGCACGCCGCCGCCGAAAACGACAACCGAGCATCCGGCTGGCACGATGCTGCCGGCGGGAAACGTGTGCCGTACGGAGAAGCCATCGGCCAGCGTCCAGCCCGAAATGTCGAGATCGGCCGCGCCGGCGTTGACGAGCTCGACAAACTCATCATCGGTCCCGTCGCGAATGCCGTCACCATTGGCATCACCCGAAATGTCGCCGGCCGGATCGGCGTGGATCTCGTTGATCACCCAACTGCTCGCAGGCGGCGGCGGGCCAGCGCCCGGTGTCGGCAGAAACTCGAACCAGGTGACCGAGAGATCTTCCGAGGTCTCGTCGCTTCCGGTTACACCGTTGCCACCCGTCTGCACTTCCACACCCTCGGCAAAGTCGACACGCTGAAAGGAGTTCCCAAAAGCGTGAGCGCCAGGCGCGACAACATCCTGCGCCGCGACCGAAGTGTCGGCGAGGTAACTCGAAGGCGTATCGTCGATATCCACGCCATCGATTGCAACTCCCGTCTTGTCTACGGCTTCGTCCTTGTCACCCCACACCGCATAGTCGACGTCCGCAACCAGGTCGGAGACGCCGTCCCACGCGTAGAGCACCACGATCTCACCACCGTTGGTGAGTCCCCCTTGGTTGTTGATCGAGCCCGGCAGCGCCTCGCGCATGTCTGCGACGCCATCCGCGGCTACGCCGTCTTCGAAGAGCTCATAGGTCGGATCCACACCGTACTCGGCAATGAACCCGTCCGATCCGGCCAATGCCACTGTCTGGAATTCACTCGGACCAATCGACGCGCCGTCAGGGAAACGGGCGTGAAAATCGCCGAACCCACCACCGCCGGCGTTCGAGCCGGTAACGATGTTGTAGTAGTACGTTCCGCCACCGGCGAAGGTGGCATCGGTCACGTAGAGGTTCGAAAGATCCACCCCTGCTGCGGTCGGGTTGTAGATCTCGATGAACTCTCCGCCCGTCGGGGTAACGACGAACTCGCTCAAGAGCAAGTCTGGAACCGGGACTGCCGGTGTGCAGGAGGGATACGTGCCGATCGGGAAGGGTATCGCAGCGGTTGCATTGCTGGTTTCACCGTCGAGGGCGTTCGGCCCCGAGAAGAACCAGTTGGCAAGCTCGAACGTCGAACCGTCCGGGCCGGTGCCGTCGCTACGATACGCCCAGCCGTCGAGATGCTCCCACGGCTGGCCGGTACCGTCGACGTTGATGTCTCCAAAGATGTCGACCACGGTGCCCGACATGAACAACTCGATGGCGTCGTCGCCATTGATCTCACTGGCGCCGCTGGAAAAACCGGGAGCGAACCCGAAGAAGCTGGCGAATCCACTCGCCTCCGAGGCCACGTAGAGGAACGTCCCGGCGCTCACCGGGGTAGCCGGAAAGGTGAACTCCTCGCCGTCGCTGCCACCACCATTATTTGCCGAACCGAAGCCGTAAACGCTCAGATCGGGAATGTCACTGGTGGCGCAAAACTCGACCGCCTTCGGCAGACCGCCCGTCAACGGCCCATCGATGACTCCGGTGATTACCAGATCGGACGCTGCAAGCGGCCCGGCTGCGATGAGTATCGCGGCGATAACGAGCGCCGACAATCTGTTCCATCGTTCATTCAAAAGACTCATCAGGCCTCCTCCGTGCTCCATCAATTCCATCAACGAAATCAACGCCGACACATGAAACCGCAACCGCCGCACCCTGGCACACATCCGCTTCTTCTCGTGTCCCCGCGTTGAACTTGCATTGTGACGACCGACAGGCCGCACTGAACGTCCTTGGAATCGCAGTCTATCGCTCGCCCCGGCTCGGCGTCATATAGCCGAATGTCGATGAGATCGAGGCGTGTGCGGGAAGATGGGCCAAGAAAAAAACCGCCGGAACGATCCGGCGGTCATGGGAAGACTGGCTCCCCGGGAGGGATTCGAACCCCCGACCAATCGGTTAACAGCCGACCGCTCTACCACTGAGCTACCGAGGATCTCAACGTGGCCACAAAGGACCCTTTTGCGGCCGAAGATGTTAGGTCTCCGGGCCTTGCTTTGTCAAACCGCGGGCGTTGCGTTAGACCCCCGCCGTCGGCGATTACTGCGTCGAGTTGTCGAGAAACGGCTTCAACTGCGCCGAGCGGCTCGGGTGCCGCAGCTTGCGCAGTGCTTTCGATTCGATCTGGCGAATTCTCTCGCGCGTCACGTTGAACGACTTTCCAACCTCCTCGAGCGTATGCTCCGAGCCTTCACCGACACCAAAGCGCATGCGCAGAACCAGCTCTTCCCGCGGTGTGAGGCTCTTCAGGACATTACCTGTCTGGTCGGTCAGGTTGTTCGAGATGACCGACTCCACCGGCGACGTGGCAGTCTTGTCCTCGATGAAATCACCCAGGTGCGAGTCCTCTTCCTCGCCGATCGGCGTCTCGAGCGAGATCGGCTCCTGGGCGATCTTCATGATTTTCCGCACCTTCGAGGCAGGCAGATCCATCCGTGCGCCGATCTCCTCGGCCGTCGGTTCACGCCCCAACTCCTGCACCAGTGAGCGGCTAGTGCGAGTCAGCTTGTTGATCGTCTCGATCATGTGGACTGGAATGCGGATAGTCCGCGCCTGATCTGCAATCGCCCGTGTGATTGCCTGGCGGATCCACCACGTTGCATAGGTCGAGAACTTATACCCGCGTCGATACTCGAACTTCTCCACCGCCTTCATCAAGCCGATGTTTCCCTCCTGAATCAGATCCAGGAATTGCAGACCGCGGTTGGTGTACTTTTTGGCGATCGAGACGACGAGCCGCAAATTGGCGACAATCAGCTCTTCCTTCGCCTGCTCACAGATGTTCTCGCCGTTACGGATCTTCTTGAGCGTCGCCGATACCTGAGAATGGGTCGTTCCATAGCGCTCCTCGAGCGCTTTGACCTTACGCCGATACTTGTCGATCCGACGCCGATGCAGAGAGCGGAGCTCCTTGTTGGACTCCCGATCGAGAGCGAGCTTGGCGCGTCGGATGTCGCGCTCGACGCGAGAGAATTCCTTGTCCAGATTCCGCAGGAAAGCGATCAATCGGTTCTGCGTCTGCACAGAAATGTCGACCGAGCGGATTTGCTTGGCGATCTTTGCCACGTGGCGATCGATCTCGCGCTCGATCTCGTGATACTTGTCACCACTCACTTTGTATCGCTTCTGTCGCTTGCGCAGCGATTCCACCTTCTTGTCGAGCTTGCCGATCTCCTTGAACGCCTTGAGGTTGCCCTTGATCCGCTGTTTGGAACGTGAGTCCAGCACTTCATCGGGATCGGCCTGCAAGAGCTCGCGCATCAACTCCGGGTCCTTTTCCGCCGACTCGCTGAGACGCAGCAGTTCGTTGAGAACCAAGGGGTTCTCACTCAGGGCTTCGAAAACTCCCCATTCGCCCTTCTCGATACGCTGGGCAATCTCCACCTCGCCTTCACGATCGAGAAGCGGAACCGTGCCCATTTCGCGCAAATACATGCGAACCGGGTCATTCGTCTTCTCCTGCTCGTGCAAATGAAAGCCGGTACCGGACTCGCTTTCGGCCTTCTCGAAGTCGTTCGTGACACTTTCGCTGTCGAGGCGGTTCTGATGCCGCTCCGGCCGATCCAGGACTTCGATTCCGAGATCACCGAAGCGCACGTAGATCTCGTCGAGATCGTCGGGAACGCTGACGATCTCGTCAGGCAGAATGTCGTAGATCTCGTCGTACAGGAGATACCCTTTCGATCGCCCGAGCTCAATGAGCTGCTTGATCGTCGGGTGCTTGTCTTCAACCGGTTGCAGGCGGGATACAGTCAAAATCATACTCCTCGACACTCTCCGGGCCACCGAAATCGGCGGAACCGTACATGCGGCTCATTCTGTCGGCGGCCGCACATGAAGCAGACGGCTGAGAGCCGCTTTCTCTTCCAGAAGCCTTTGCAGGCGCTCCTGGTCCCCGGCCCTCTGTGCTTCGTTGATCCGGACCGCCAACTCTCGTGCTTTCTGCTGCTGCCATCGACGTAATAGTCGACGCACCGACCCCTCGAGCTCCCGGGGGTCGGTGCCAACAGACTCTTCTAGCAGAAGCCGGGCAATTCGGTCAACCGCTTCACCATCGCTGGGCAGCCTCGCCAACACCTCGCGTGGCGCCGGTGAGCTACCCTGGCCACCTCTATATAAATCGAGAAATGCACTGTATATATTCCTCAGAGCCGGATTGAGGAATGCCTCCGAAGGCGGCAGCTCCTCTGCCGGCGGCAGCGATTCTCCGCCCGCCAACAGGAGTTGCAGGGTCTTTTCTTCCAGGCTCCTGACCGGTGACGCTTCTTGCGGCGTGGAGTCGCGAGGCGGCGCGACCTCCTTGCGAAGCTTGAGCCGATCGAGAAGAAGGCCGACCGGAAGCCCCAACCGGTCGGTGGCCTGCTTGGCGTATCCATATCGCAAGACTGCATCCGGGATCGGCTTTAGAAGATCGACGAGCGCCGCGGCCGCGCGGGCCTGATGCCGCGGGTCGTGCCCAGCACCGGCCGGTGTCAGACGCTCGATCTCGCGCGTCACGGCATCGGCAGCCGTGTCGACGATCTCGACGAGAGCAGCTTCGCCGCGATCGAGGCGCACCGAATCAGGATCTTGTCCTTCCCCCACCTCCGGGCGCATGACTCCCAAGCCTTCGGCCAGAAGCAAAGGTAAAGCGCGGAGGTAAGCTGCCCCCCCGGCAGCGTCGCCGTCATAGCCGACAACTACTTCATCGGCGAATCGGGCCAGCAGCCGGGACTGCTCACGAGTCAGAGCGGTGCCCATGCTTGCCACGGCCCCCTCTATCCCTGCCGCCACCGCACCCAGCACGTCGAAGAACCCTTCGACCAGGAGGGCGCGACGACTCTCTCTCAAGGGTCGCTTGGCGAGATGGAGTCCGTACAAAAGCTGCCCCTTGCTGAACCTCGGGGTCTCGCTGGTGTTGATGTATTTGGCTCGATCGTCGGCCAACGTGCGACCTCCGAACCCGACGAGGCGGCCGGCAGCATTGCGAATCGGGAACATCAATCGATCACGGAATCGATCGTACGGCTCCTCCGGTCTGCGCTCGGAGCGCGCGATGAGGCCCGCGCGCTCGAGCTCAACGACGCCAACCCGTCCTTTCAGCGCACCGATCAGCTCCCGCCATCCCGGCGGTGCATACCCAATGCGAAAGGCCTCGATGAGCTCGGAGGAAATACGCCTGTTTTCGAGGTACGTCTGTGGTTTGGGAAACCGCCGCAACTGCTCGACAAAAAAGCCTTCCGCCTCATCGAGCGCATGCTCGAGCTCGGCACTTCTGTCGCGCTCCTGCCTGGCCCCTCGAGGCGGCTTCGGCAGCGGGATCCCATAGCGCCGAGCCAGAGCCTCGATGGCCGCCGGAAAATCGTCACCGGTGAGCAGCATGTGCAGCTTGATCGCGTCTCCACCCTGACCGCACCCGAAGCAGTAGTAGAGACCTTGATCCGGATCGACGCTGAAGGAAGGGGTCTTCTCCTTGTGCAGCGGACACAGGCCCCTGTATCGCCGACCCGCCTTCTTCAGCCGCGTGTATTCCGAGGCCACATCAACGATGTCTACGGCATCGCGGACGGCCTGAACCAGGTCCGGTGTCAGATGAATGTTTCCGAGGGCCATAGAACGCTACATTGTCCCGTCTTCGTGACGCACACGATACACCCACACCCGACCGCGACCCTCAACTCGCCAGGACGATGACAGTCGCGCCATCCCCTCCCTCGCCTCGACCTCCGGGGCGCCACTTCGCCACTGCTGGAT
This sequence comes from Acidobacteriota bacterium, assembly GCA_029863825.1. Classification (GTDB taxonomy): domain Bacteria; phylum Acidobacteriota; class Thermoanaerobaculia; order Multivoradales; family JAHEKO01; genus JAOTUP01. Next base: position 8,241 of record JAOTUP010000007.1, read on the forward strand.
GGTTCCCGAGCGCCTCACGAACTGCTTGCTTGAGCTGTCCGCTGCCATGTCCGTGAACAACTCGCACGTCGACCATCGAGGCGAGCAGAGCCCGATCGAGATAGCTGTCGAGGGCATCCAGTCCCGCCTCCACTCGTTGGCCCCGCAAATCAAGCTCGCGGGCCGGAGCCTCTTCCACCATCGGCGTCGAGACCTTCGACGGTCGGCGCTGTGAAACCTCGCCCTGCAACCCGTCGAGCTCACTGGCGCGGCAAATCACCCTCTTTCCCTCGACTGCCACTTCGGCTTTCCCACGTTCAAGCTTCTGCACCGTCCCAATCCACCCCAGGTCTCGGTGCCGAACACGTCCCCCTATCTCGACCGGCGTGTCCGTCGGCTCTCGCTCAGGAACCGGCGCATCGCGGAAGATCTGCTCGATCGCAGCCGCTTCGAGACCTCGCTTTCGACCACTTTCGAGCTCGGCTCTGAGGCGCTCGACCTCTTTCCCCAGCCGCTTTCGAACCTGGCGCCGGAAGTCTCCTACGGCCAGCCTTGCATCCTTGCCGGCCCGATTTCTTGCTGCTTCGAGATCCTGCCGTGCGGCTTCCGACGCCTCACGCTCACGACTCAGGCGCTTCCTCTCAGCAACCACGCCGTCGCGCTCACGGGCCAGATCTGCGCGAACTTCTTCAACCTCCGCCAGCACCTGCTGCAGTCGTCCGTGGTCGGGACCCAGAAGCTCCTCAGCTCGGGCGACCCAGGATGGCGCGAGATCCAACCGCCGCGCCAGTGCCAGCGCCTCGCTGCCTCCCGGCGTTCCGGGCACGAGCCGGAAGGTGGGCCGGCCACTGGCAGCATCGAAGGCCATGGCTGCACATGCGGCACCCTCGAGTTCGAGAGCGGCCGCTGCGAGGCGCGTCAAATGAGAGCTCACGACGGCCAACGAGCGCCTTGCGACAAGCTCTTCGATCAAACCGATGCCGAGGGCGGCGCCCTCTTCAGGATCGGTCCCCGACCCCAGTTCATCGAGGAGAATCAGTGTCGTCGGGCCGGCCCATTCCCACGCTTCCTTGAGTCGCAGCAGGCGACCGCTGAACGTCGAGCGATCGGCAAGTAGATCCTGCTCGTCACCGACACTCGCGACGACACGGTCCAGCAGTGGGATCTGTGACTCGGGCCGCGCCGGAACCGGCAGACCGCAATGAGCCGCCACCGCCAGCAGACCCAGCGTCTTGAGCGCCACTGTCTTGCCGCCCGCATTGGGACCAGTGACGACCAGCAGCCGACGCTCCTCGCACAGGTCGATCGACAGCGGCACCACCTCTCCTGAGTGTCCCGCCAGACCGAGCGCGCGGGCCCTTAATGCAGCCAGCGACGGGTCGAGGAGCGGGTGTCGAGCCTCGACCAGTCGGTAGCTGTCCGCGGGCGCCGGCACGAACCATCGCGCTCCGATCCGAGCTGCCCATCGCGCCGCCGCTTGCTGCACATCGAGCTCGGCGAGAAGCTCTAGGTGAGCTGCCAACGCTTCGCGCTCGACGAGCGTCGCCTCGACCAGCTCGAGGAGTATTCTCCGCCGTTCCGCATCTTCCTCTGCGCTCACGGAGCGCAACTCGTTGTTCGCCTCGACCACCTCGAGGGGCTCGAAGTAGAAGCTCTGACCCGACCCGGAGCGGTCATGCACGAGCCCCTTGAGACGCCCCTTTGCCCCCGCTCGAAGCAGCACGACGAATCTCTCCTGGTGAAACGGCACGGTGTCTTCGGCCAACTCCTCGGCATGGGCTCGCGCATAGGACTCGAGTGTCTTGAAGGTCGCTTGCCGAACCTTTTGCCCCCGCCGGCGCAATGACGAGAGGAGCGGAGTGGCGTCGTCGCGAACGCCACCTCGCGAATCGAGCATCCTCGCAAGGCGGCTCGCCAGCTCGCCGAGGTCGGGAAGCTTGGCTGTCATCGCCGTCAGGCTCGGGCACGCGGGCTCGGCGGTTTCGATCCGACGAGCTGCAGCCAAGGTGATCTCGAGGAGCTGGCGCACCCGGACCAGGTCACTCCCCGCGATCTCGATCGACCCACCGTCGAGACGTTCGAACACCGGGATCAGAGCCTCTTCCTGCGACGGGACAAGCACTCCGTCAGCCAACAGCCTTTGCGCCTCGAGTCCGCGATTGACGGCGGCGCTCAGTGTCTCGTGACTCGAGGAAGGACGCAGCTCGAGCACGCGTTGACGACCCACGTCGGTCGCCGTGTCCTCCGCAATCAGTCTGAGGAGACTGGTGAGCTCCAAAGCTTCGATGCTTTCACGCGAGATCAGCATGGTGCACACAACAAAAAAGCGGGGCCAACGCCCCGCTCTCGATCCTAGCCATCACCTGACCGGATGTTCAACTCAAACCCAAACGCCGCTCCTCTGCGAGCTTGCGCATGGCCTTCTTGCGAGCCTGCACTTCCTTGCGCTTGCGTTTGACCGAAGGCTTCTCGAAATGTTGCCTTTTCTTCAGCTCGGTCAGAATGCCTGACTTCTCGCACTTGCGCTTGAACCGGCGCAGGGCGTTCTCGAAACTTTCTTCCTCTTTGACAGTAACTGCCGGCAAAAGTCTTTCACCTCCCCCCGGCCGACCTTCCGGTCGGTCATCGGGTTGGTCTCCACCCCGACGGGGCACCGAGTCTCTCCGAGGCCGGTACCCGGAGTCAAGTTACTCCCCAGTCTGCTCCGGGCTCACTGCGTCGTATTTGATCTGGTACGCCTCGAGTTGACCGCTCTTCTTGTTCTCCTTGAACCACACGGCCGCAGCGTAGCCGCCTTCAGCCGTGGGGTAGAACCAGGCGGTGACGTCACGATCTTCGTAGTCGCGAACGTTGTACAGGTTGACCTGCCCCAGCACGCCCCGAATTTCGTCTTGGGTCATACCTTTCTTGGCAAGAGCGAACCTTTCTTGCGACATCCACCGCGACGCCAACGCACTTTCGAGAGCCGCCTGCAACTCTGGATTGTCGGGGTCGATCATCAGCGAGTTCTGGTAGATGTTGATCGCCCGCTGGTAGTCACCGCCCTTGTCGATGTATTCCTGTGCGACAACGAGGTCTTCCGAGCTCTTCATCCGGACGGCCGCAAGCTGGCGCTCAGTCGGCGGCTCTCCTTCGATCATCGGATCCGCGTTGAGGTAGCCAACAAGATTCTCGATGAAGCCGTCCGCCTTCTCGACCAGCTCTTCCTGCATCGCATCCAGCTTCTGTTGCGTTTCTTCAGCGGAACGAGCCGCCTCTGCGCCCTCTTCTGCGCCCTCTTCTGCGGGCTCTTCCTCGGCCACCGCCAGCGCAGCCAGCTGGGCTTCCAGTGCCGACCGCTCCTGGCGCATCCCATCCAACTCGGCCTTGGCCTGGATCAGAGCTGCCCATTCGCTTTCCCGTGCTTCATCAACTTTCGGTTCTCCGGGCCCGCACGCCACGAACCACGGAACCGTTAGCATTGCCAGCCATGCAAGACTCCGACTTCGAACCAACCGCATACGACAAACCTTCCTTTCCGGGATGCTCTTCATAGAGTAGAAACGACAAAATACCACAGCACGCATGCTCCGCCAACCGCCACGGGCTGCCTGGTGTAACGCATAAACCCCTGTCACTACAGGGGTTTTGCATAACCTGTTCCCTTGACACGCCCAAACCCCTCAACAATAATCGGCAAGCCCTCGGGAGAACTCATCCAACGCGGAGGCTGGCAATGTTGCAGGACCTGGATCCCAAGTTGATCGATGCTCTGGAAGAGTTACGCCGCGAGTTCGATGACAAGCTGACTCGGCAGAGAGAGAGTTTTGAGCAGCTGCTGGCGACTCGGCCGGCTGAGCCTGCAGCACACGTTGAGCCTGCCTTTGAACCTGCCCCGGCGCCCGTTGCCGAGCTCGACCCTTTGGGGGAGCTCAAGCTGGCCACAGCGGAGATCGACCGCGCACAATCGCAAGCCGATATTCTCGATGCACTAGTTCGCAGCGCATCCCGCTTCGCCTCTCGGACAGCGCTCTTTCTCAATCGCGAAGGAAGTCTGGTCGGCTGGGGAGCAAGTGGCTTCGGTGATCGCGACGCCACGGTCAAGGACCTGCAACTGAGCTACGCGCCAGGCTCCGCATGGGAGCAGGTAACGATGAACGTCGGCGGACTTGGCCTCGAGGCGGCGGAGTGCGCGACGCTGGCCGAGCAGCTTGGCGTTCAATCAGCGGACATCGGTGTGTTGATACCCTTCATCCTCGGCAACGAGGTGGCGGCGGTGGTCTACTCCGACCGCGGTGGCGGCGGCGGGGCATTCGAGATTGCAGGTCTGCAGCTGCTCTCCTATCTCGCCAGTCAGACTCTCGAGACCCTTCCCGTGCGCAACCGCTCGGCGACGAGTTCACTGCATCTGGCAGTTGCTGACCCATCGATCAGCAAACCCAGGCCAGACGTCGTCGTCGAGTCGGTGCCAGAGCCCGAGTTTCAACCGGCACCTGAACCCGAACCCGAAGCGGAGTTCCAACCCGAACCCGAAGCGGAGTTCCAACCCGAGCCCGAGGCAGAGTTCCAACCCGAACCCGAGGCGGAGTTCCAACCCGAACCCGAGGCGGAGTTCCAACCCGAGCCCGAGGCGGAATTCCAATCACCAGCGGAGCTCGCGCCGGAAGTGTGGGACGAGTCCGAGACAGAGTCGCCGCCCCAAGATCTTGCCGAGGTGCCCTATGAGGCACCGACCGCGGAGCTGCCGGAAGCACCTGCTCCACCGCCTTCGCAATTCGAGGCCACCGAGGGCCCAAGCTTCGATGCGTCGCTACTCGACTCGGTTGCGCCGTCCGTGGACGAGGTCGACATGCCGCGCGAAGTTTCATCAGTCGAGGAGACGACATCTCCGGGACTCGCCCCCGCGGAATTCGGACCAGCGCCCGCGCCGACGGTAGAAGTACCGCCGGAAGGTGAACCGCCTGGGCCTCTGAGCACCCAAGTGATGCCGCCGCAGGACGTCGAAGGACCTGGATGGGCATTCACCACCACCCGCATTCCGACCGCAGCCGGCACCGAGGCCCTACACGAAGAAGCGCGTCGTCTCGCCCGGCTGCTGGTAACTGAGATCAAGCTCTACAACGAAGAGCTGGTGGAAGATGGCCGCCAAGCCGGTGACGTGTACTCACGACTACGAGAAGACATCGACCGATCTCGGCAGATATTCGACGACCGTATCGACCCTGAAGTGCGCAGCGAGAAGGACTATTTTCGGGAGGCCTTGGTACGCATCCTCGCGGGTGGCGACGCCAGCATTCTCGGAGCCTGAATCCGACCGCTCGATGTATACCTTGAGTGAACGGTGACGCGCCAGAATCTCGCAGCACCCGTTCTTTTCTTCGTTCTCTCCTTCGGGCTCACACTCGGGGTTCTGGCGTCGGTGCGCGTTGGCAAGCCGGAGCCGGTCGCTGCACTTCCCGTCCTCGACGCCGCGCCGGCCTTCGACCCTGAAGATTACACGCGCGCTGCCAACGCATTTCGGGCCGGCGATCTGTCGGCTGCGGAAACGCACCTATTGGAGCGGGATGCAGACGACTCACTCGAAGGCCAGGTCATTCTCGGCCTGTATCGACATGCTGCGCACGAGCACGCCTCGGCGCTCGAACACCTTCATGCCGCTGAGGCCTATCGCGGCGAGCTCGCCGATTGGCGACTCTGGGCCGTGGCCGAGAGCGCCGAGGAGCTCGATCAGACGCTGGTATCGATCTCCGCTCTGGAAAAGCTCATCGACCAGCACTCATCTTCGCCCTTGCGGTCGCATGCCTTTCGCTTGCTCTCTGAGCAAGCGCTTCGAAAGGGTGATTGGCCGCGCGTGCTCGAGATCGCCGACCGCGCTGAACATACACGGCTCGACACCGCCACGCGTCAATTCCTGGCGCGCTGTTCGTGGCAGGCCGCCGACGCCCTCGAGGACCCTGTGCTCCGCCGCTCGGTAGCCCATCAGCTACTCACGGAGCACCCTCTCATCGCCTCCGAGCTCAAAGTTGTCGAGCTGCTGCGAGAGCCCGACGGCCACGTACCGTGGTCGCATCTGTTTTCCGCCGACGAGCTGATACGCCGCGGCGAGCGGCTTCTCGAAACCGACCGCGCCGACTTGGCTCTCGAGACCCTTGCAGAGGTCGCCGACGTCGATCGAGGCTTTGAATGGACGCTCGTCCAGGCTCGCGCCTTGATCGACGACAACCGCGGCAACGAGGCGCTTCACCTCCTCGATGCAGTCTCGGGCGCCACCGATCTCGAGCGTGGACGGCTCGAATGGTGGCAAGCTCGAGCGGCACGCGAAGCTGCGACTCCGCGCCGCGGTCGCCACCACCTGACGGCAGATCAACGGCAACACCTGCGCGAACGTGCTCATCAACATCTTCGGCACATAGCCGATGGTAGCGACTCTGACTTGGCTGCGCGCGCCCTGCGCATCCTCTTCGATGACCTTGCCGAGGGCGAAAACGTCGAGGAACGACTATCGATTCTCCGCCGGTTGCAGGCTCTCGACACGCAAGACATGACCGGCACGCGAGCCCTCTGGCGCCTAGGCTGGAAGGAATACTCCGAGCGCAACTATTCCGGCGCCATCGGCCTGTGGGTCGAGTTGGGAGAGCTGTATCCGCACAGCAACTACAACCGGAGCGCCCTGTACTGGTCGGGACGAAGCCACCAGAAGCTCGGAAACGATGACAGAGCCCAAGAGCTGTTTCACCACGTCGTCAATGTCGATGTGGGTGATCTTTACAGCACGCTTGCATTAGACCGACTCGCCTCGAAACCCGCAGCCAAGCTAGCCGATGTCGAGCCTGAAGAGCCGTGGCCACTCGACGCGCGACTGGCTCGCGCCGATCATCTCTACCGACTCGGACTGTACGAGGCCGCACTCATCGAGCTCGACGGCGCCGCCGACGGTGCCGATCCGCGTGCACTCCATGGCCTCAAGGCTCGTGTGCTCGCGGCCCAGGGACACCGACGCGAAAGCATCATCTCTTTGCGTCGCGCCTTTCCCCTTCTCGGCACCCCACATCAAAGCCTGGTTCCTCTCGAGGCAAGGCAACTCTACTACCCACTCGATTTTCAGAAGCTCGTCGAAGAGCACTCACGGACTCGGTTTTTGTCGCGTCATCTGGTGTTCGGCATGATCCGGCAGGAGAGCGCATTCGATACCGGCGCTACAAGCTGGGCCGGAGCTCGCGGTCTGATGCAAATCATGCCGGCCACAGGGAAAGAACTGGCTCGCCGTCTTGGCTTGTCCTACACTCAGGATCGCCTCTCCGATCCGGAGTTTAGTATCCAGCTCGGCACCTCGTACCTGCAGCAGATGATGTCTATGTTCGAGGGAGACGAAGTCCTTGCGCTCGCTGGGTACAACGCCGGTCCGTATCGCATCAAGCGGCTCTGGAGAGAAGCCGGCAACGGCGCCGAAATCGACCATTTTCTCGAGCAGCTTTCACTCGAGGAGACGCGGACCTACGTCAAGCGGGTTCTTCTCTACTCCGACAGCTATCGACGTCTCTACGACTCCGCCGGCTGACCGCTCGCTCTCCTCATTTCTCCTGCTATACTCTCGCTCCCGATGCGGGACTCAGGGTCCATAGCTCAGCGGTTAGAGCATCCGGCTCATAACCGGCAGGTCCCTGGTTCGAATCCAGGTGGACCCACGATCGCCAACATCTGAACGGACGATGGACAGAATCTTTCATACGAGACTCAGAAGAACGCAACCTCGGAGCAAGAAGCGTCTCCGACACGAGATCCAGGGGGTGTCGAGAGACGACACCCCCTTCCTGTACCCGCACCGACCGACCGGCCGTCGAAGCTGTCGCTAAAAAGGGAGCGCTCGCCCATGGAGAGTCCTCTAGAAACGGTTACCGAACTTCAGGAGGCGCTCAACGAGCTGAAGTCCCTCGAAACCCAGCTCGAAGGGATTCCCGACTGGATGCAGGAGCTGCACGACGAGCACAGCGCGCGCCAGGAGGAGATCGAGGCGATCGCCAGCCAGCTCGATGCCGCGGCCGCCGAGCGCCGCACCGCAGAGGCCGAGATCAGCGACCATCAGCAACAACTCAAGACGTATCAGGAACAGATCTCTCTGGTGCGAAATCAGCGTGAGTACGGAGCTCTGCTGCACGAGATCGACCTCGTCAAAGGCCAGATCCAGCTTTGTGAAGAACGAGCCCTTGCGGCGCTCGAAGTGCAGGAGGAGAGCCAGCAGCGGCTCGACTCGGAGCGCGAGAAGTTCCGGGACCTCGACGGCCGATACGCCGATGCGCAGTCGAAGTGGAACGCCGAGAAACCCGGGCTGGCCAGCCAGGCGGAAACGGTCCGCGCTCGAGTGAAGGAGTTGAAGGGGCGGCTCCCGGCCGGCGTCCTGGCACTCTTTAGCAGGATTCTGGATCGTCACCATGGTCAGGCCCTTGCTGTCGCACGGAAGACCGAGCGGGCCGGCAAGGCGCCGCAGACGTGGCATTGCGAGGCGTGCAACTATCACGTCCGCCCACAGTCGGTGGTCCAGATAGCGGACCAGGGGAAGATCGTCTTCTGCGACAGCTGCAAGCGGATTCTCATCCTCGACCGGGATTCGCATTGAGCGGAGCGGACCGGACAGGGCGAGCCTGGATCGATGGGGCCGCGCGTGGCAACCCGGGGGCCGCCGGATTCGGCGTGCATCTCGAGATCAACGGCCGCGTCGAGACCCTCATTGGCTATCTCGGCGAGACCACCAACAACGTGGCCGAATACGCTGGCCTTGTCGCCGCTCTGGCTCTCGCCCGACGTATGGCAGTCGATCACCTGACGATCTTCAGTGACAGCCAGCTCCTGGTGCGCCAGATGCTCGGCCAGTACCGCGTCAAGGCAGCACACTTGAAGCCGCTCTTCATCAGCGCGTCGCGCCTGCGACGACAGATCCCAACCGTCGAGATTCACCACGTCGACCGCGAAGACAACAGTCGCGCAGACGGACTCGCCAATCGAGCCATCGATGAGAGAGCCCCCTTCCCTGACTGGCTGGAACTCAGCGTCGCACAGTGAACACGTGAACGATACCGTCGCCCATCGGCTGCAACGGATCCGTCACCGCATCCAAGAAGCGTGTGAAGTCAGTGGACGAAGCAGCGACGAGATCGTGCTCGTCGGCGCATGCAAGCGTCAGCCGCTCGACCGCCTTCGCACCGCGCACGCAGCCGGTCTCAGAGACTTCGGAGAGAATCTCGTGCAGGAAGCACTCGAGCATCGCGCCGAGCTGCCGCCCGAGATCAACTGGCATTTCATCGGCCCGTTGCAGTCCAATAAAGCAAACAAGGCCGTTACCACCTTCAGATGGATTCATTCCATCGATCGGGCAAAGATCGCGGCAACCTTGGAGCGCGCCGCGGAACGTCAGAACATACGGCTACATGGCCTGCTGGAGATCAATCTCGGTAACGAACCGAGCAAGCACGGATTCGATCCCCGTAGCTTGTCGCCTCAGGTCGCCGAATTCGCCGATTTCCGGTACCTGCGGATCGAAGGCCTGATGGCCATTCCCCCATTCGAAACGGAGCCGGAGCGAAGTCGTAGCTGGTTTCGTCGTCTGCGGGAAGTGCGCGACAAGCTCTTCTCCGAGGCCGCATGGAGCGATAGACCTGGCTATCTCTC
>JAOTUP010000272.1 GCA_029863825.1 Acidobacteriota bacterium
CTCGCCGCAGGGCTCTGGTCCGGACGTTAATCGAGTCGGCGTCGATGCGGTCGCCGACTTCCTTCTTTCACGAGATCCCGACGGCCTGGCGATCATCGACCCTGAGTCGGCGTCAGCAGGCTATTTGGCTGTGGCTGAATCCGTTATCGAAGTGCGGAGATCGAGCGGCCTGATCGGTGCTTGGGACGACCTCGAGTCGTCTCCAGGAGTGACGGCCGCGTCGCTCGCTGCACTCCGCGACGGCACGTCGCTTGGGCAGTTCTCGGTTCTGGGAGCGGAGAACGTGGGTCCCCAGATCGGATCCGAGTTGCGCATGAAAGGCGTGCTCGCCGTCTTCTCGTCTCTCATCGGCATGTTGGCCTACATCTGGTTCCGCTTCGAATTGCGCTTTGGCATCGGAGCTTTGGTTGCTGTCGTTCACGACGTTATGATCGTGCTTGGGCTCTTCGCGCTCGCTGACTTCGAATTCAACCTGACGACCGTAGCAGCGTTTCTCACCCTGATCGGCTACTCGGTGAATGACACCGTGGTGGTCTTCGATCGGGTGCGGGAGAACCTGCGTCGCAGCCGAACGAGAGCGCTCGAGGAGACGATGAACCTGAGCCTCAATCAGACGTTGTCCCGAACCGTGTTGACGTCCGGAACAACCCTGCTGGCGCTGGGTTGTCTGCTGTTTCTAGGAGGTGACGTCTTGCGGGGCTTCGCCTTCATCCTTGCCATCGGCATTGTCGTCGGGACCTATTCGTCGATCTATGTGGCAAGCCCGTTTGCCCTCCTTTGGGAACAGCTTTTCGGAGGGGCAGCACGACTTCGCCGCAAGGAGTCGAGGGCGGCGGCGCGCTAGGGCGCGATGGCTTTTCCGGCCGCTCCTGGCGGACCGCCCTATAATCGCAGCAGCCGTATTCCGGTCTCGTCTCGGCGACAGCCGGGAGCGGGGGTGCTGTAGTCCATGGTCACGGTGCGTCGAGGACTCCGTTCACGCAAGACGACTGCACCGGTTCGTCCGCGACGCAAGATCCGTCTGGACGACGTCGTGCACGAGCTGACGGCCGAGGGCCGTCCTTGCGACACGGAGTTTCTGCGCGAGGTCTACGACTTCTCGGCCGAGATGCATGGCGATCAAACTCGCCAATCGGGCGAGCCATACCTTTCGCACCCACTGTACGTCGCCTACCTTCTTGCGGGGTTTCGTGCCGATCAGACATCGGTCGCGGTTGGACTCCTGCACGACGTCCTCGAAGACACGTTGACCACCCGGGAGACGATTGCGGAGCGTTTCGGAGATGATGTGGCGGCACTGGTTGACGGTGTCACCAAGATCGGGCGGCACGAGTACACCCGTCGCGACGAGGCGCAGGCGGAGACCTTCCGCAAGCTGATTCTCGCTTCGGTAAAAGACATCCGTGTCATTCTGGTCAAGCTTGCAGATCGTCTGCACAACATGATGACCCTGGAGCCGATGGAGCCTGAGGCGAGGCGACGGATCTCTCGCGAAACTCTGGCGATCTACGCGCCGATCGCGCACCGGCTCGGGATGTCGAAGGTCCAAGGCGACCTTCTCGATCTGTCGTTCTATTACTTGTATCCACTGCAGTTCGCGGAACTCGAACGCAAGGTGGCGGAGAAGCTCAAGGCCAGCAAGGCCGCGACCCATCACATTCGCGAACGACTCGGCGCCGAGCTCGACAAGGCTGGGATCAAGGCCGAGATCAGTTTCCGCGTCAAGCGACTCTACTCCATTCACCAAAAGCTGCGACGACAAGGCATCGAGATCGCGCAGCTTTACGACTATCTTGCCTATCGCATCGTGACGGATGAAATCCGCGACTGCTATGCCGCCTTGGGAGTCGTGCACCAGAACTGGCGGCCGGTGCCCGGGCGGTTCAAAGACTACATCGCGATGCCGAAGCCCAATCTGTATCAGTCACTGCACACAACCCTGGTCGGCAACAGCGGCCAGCCGTTCGAGGTGCAGATCCGAACTCGCGACATGGACCTGGTCGCCGAAGAAGGGATTGCGGCTCATTGGGGCTACAAGGAAGGTCGAGAGAAGGCGGACGCCGCCGACCCGGATATCGCATGGTTGCGGCAGGTGCTCGATTGGCAACAAGAGGTGAACGATCCGCGGACCTTCATGTCGACACTGAAAGTGGATCTGTATCCGGACGAGGTGTACGTCTTCTCGCCGAAGGGGGACGTCCTTTCATTCCCACGTGGCGCGACACCCTTGGACTTTGCCTACCGCGTCCACACCGAGCTCGGGCATCACTGTTCCGGCGCGCGCATCAACGGCAGGCTGGTGCCGCTCCGGACGGAGCTCAAGAACGGCGACATGATCGAGATCCTGACCAACGCGTCGCGACAGCCGTCGCGTGACTGGCTGTCAATCGTTTCGACCTCCCGCGCCAAGAGCAAGATTCGTCAGTGGCTTAACACGGAACAGAAGCGGCAGGCGTTGGAAATCGGGCGCCGGCTCCTCGAGCGTGAACTCAAGAAATACAGGGTGGCTCCGAAGCGCTTCTACGCCTCCGAGGCCTTCGCGAAGTACCTTTCTGGGGAAGGCATCGCCAGCGCCGAGGATCTGTTGAGTCAGGTCGGCTTCGGCAAGATAGCGGTTCGTCCTCTCCTCGATCGGACTCTGTCGGAAGACGAACTGTCAACCAGCGCCGATCAGCCAAGCAAGCTGAGACAGGCGATGAACCGCATTCTGCCGTTCTCCGGGGACACTGCTGTCACGGTGCGCGGCGACAGTGATCTTCTGGCCTACCTCGCAAAGTGCTGCAATCCGTTGCCGGGTGATGAGATCGTAGGGTACGTGACGCGAGGCAAGGGCGTTTCGGTCCATTCCGCCGAGTGCAGCAACGTCGGGAATCTGCTCTACAACCCAGACCGCGAGATTCAGGTCGAGTGGGCGCGTACCAATGACGAAGTGTTTCCGATCTCGCTGGCCATCGAGACCGAGGACCAGCCTGGGATCCTTGCGCGGCTGACGGAGACGATCGCGAAGCACGGGGGCAACATTCGGCACTTCGAGGCGGAGACCATGGAGGCTGCGCGAGGGCTCATCGAAGTCGTCGTCGAGGTCACCGATCGCAGGCAACTGGAGAAGATGCGCGAAGGTCTGCAGGCGGTGGATGGAGTGCTGCGGGTCTCGCGGCTCCGGGGCGGTCGGGAATCGGAATTCAGGTCGCGTCGAGGACGCCCGTGAGGCTCAGCGCTCGCAGGAAAAGACTGGGAGCGAGGCGCTGGGATGTCGCCGCCGCGGCACGCGCGAGTAAATCGCCGCGATCCGCATGGCACTTTGGCGGCAGCAGGCGCCCGTTGAAAGTGAGTAGTGAGACTTGCCAACCGTCGTCAGGTTTCAGCCGAGTCGGCGACCGACTCTGGAGCCCAGTTTCGCGCTGGCGGCTTGACGATCTTCCCGGACCTGAGGCAGCGTGTGCAGACGAAGATTCTCTTCACGCTGCCGTCGACCAGTGCCCGCACCCGTTGCAGATTCGGCTGCCAAGTGCGAGCATTGACATTGTGAGCATGACTCACGGAGCGACCGGTGATAGTTTTCTTCTTGCAGATGGCACAGTGCTTGGACATGGGATGTTTCTCCTTGGCGGTCGGGAACCGCGAATGGTAGCAGATCGCAATGTTGATTCCAAGGTGGGCGCCCAACGTGCTCGGCGAGCGCGAAGTGTTGCACAGACCCCTTCTATGAAGACCTACCTTGACACCCCAAGTCTTTCTTGCTACGTTGCAAATTGCTTTAAGCGATTTGCCGTAAACCACCGTGGTTATTAGAGTTTTTCAAGAGATGGAGGGCGACCCGAATCGTGTTCTTTTCGCGCTCTAAAGAGGTCGTAGGACTCGACATCGGAAGCTCGGCCGTCAAGCTCGTCGAGCTCAAGAGAAAGAAGTCCGGTGAGTTGCATTTGCAGCGAGTCGGTCTCGAGCCATTGTCACCCGAGGCGATCGTCGACGGCTCGATCATGGATTCCTCACTCGTCGTCGATGCCATCGACAAGCTGGCGGAAGAGACCGGGGTCAAGGGAACCAATTTCGCCACGTCGCTGTCCGGCCACTCGGTGATCATCAAGAAGATTCAGGTACCGACGATGGCGCCGGACGAGATCGCAGAGTCGATTCAGTGGGAGGCTGAGCAGTACATCCCGTTCGATATCAACGACGTGCGATTGGATT
>JAOTUP010000273.1 GCA_029863825.1 Acidobacteriota bacterium
AACGTGCTGCACCGATTTATCGACTCACTCGCCGGCCTGCCGGGGCGCAAGGCGATCATCTATGTGGCCGATCGCATGCCGGTGCAGCCGGCCGGGCCGCTGTGGCGCATCTGGTGGGAGAAGTTCGGTATGGAGCACGGCTCCAAGTTCGGTGTCGGCGCGGCCGGACCGAGCGAGCACGATGCATCCACCGCGCTCGAGGAGCTCATCTCCGACGCCAACACGAGCCGGGTCGCTTTCTATCCCATCGGTGTCGCGAGTGGTCCCGACCTCACCGGTGCCGGCAGCCGCGGCCTGGGGTTGACGATGCCGTCGGCCTCTCTCGGCATCGGGAGGGATTCCGGTGACGGCATCGGGTGGCTCGCCGAGCGCACCGGCGGACGTGCCGCCAGGGCGAGTGGCTCATTCGAAGGCTTCTTCGGCGGGATTGCCAGGGATCTCGGCACGTATTACTCCCTGGCCTATCCCTCGCCGCACGGCGGTGACGGTGAGGTCCACCGCTTGGACGTGCGCGTTCGCCGCCCTGACGTCGAGGTTCGCCATTTGACCGAATACCGCGACAAGTCGAGCGATCAGCGGATGGCAGATCGAACACTGTCCGCGCTCACCGTCGGCGTCGAGGAGAACCCACTCGAAGTGCGAGTCAACGTCGGCAAGGCGAAGAGGCAAGGAGACAACGTCTTTACCGTGCCGGTGGAGCTTCATGTGCCGCTTGCGAATCTCGTGCTGCTGCCCGACATGACGACGCACCATGGAAAGCTGTCCATCCAGTTCATCGTGCGTGACGAAGAAGGACGATTTTCCGACCCCGTCATCGTTCGTATGCCGATCGAGGTGCGGCACGGCGACATGGCGTGGGCTCTGTCGCAGACGGTCGACTATGAAACCGAGATGGCGCTGCCAGGAGGGCGGCAGACGGTCGCCATTGGTGTGCATGACGATCTCGGCTTCGCGGGTTCGACCGTAAAGGTCGAGGTCGAGATCGAGGGGGGAAGCGGATGAAGCTGCGTCGGCAGCTTCTCGCGATCGGCTGTCTGCTGCTCGTCGTTGGCTGCTTTCGCGCGACCGCCGCCGATCTCGAGGTCGAGCCGGTCGCCGAGTTGCGTCCCTTGAGAGGAGCTCGAGCCGACGTTGCCGCGCTCATCCTCGGCGGCCGCGAAAGCGGATCCCTACGGGCTGCCGGTCTCGCCGTGACGGATTGCGCCGATGCAATCGGCAGTGCCGATGGAACGACACGAGTGAACTTCTGGGTGGAGCTCGAGAACGCGAGCCTGCTCGCCGCGACGAGGGGGGAGAGCGAGCTCAGCAGCGGTGAGGAACCCGCGACGTCTCCGACCGACTCGCTGCGTCTCGAGCTCTATGCCTACGCGATGACGCCGTCGGGAGGGATTGCCGGCAGCACGAGCCGCTGGGTGCGATTGCCGGTACGGGATCTGCTCCAGAGTAGCGGCGTCAAGTTGATGTCGCACATGGATCTCCCGCCGGGCGCCTACCGATTGCGGGTTCTGGTGCGGGAGCCGGTGTCGCAGCGATTTGTACTTCGTTTCCTGGAGGTTGCCATCAGCGAGGCGAATGATCGGAGCCCGGCGCTGGAGCCGCCGCTGTTCGAGGAGAGAGTGCAGAACTGGCTGGTGGTAAGGGACGCAAATGGTACGAGAATCCGCGATTCGGCGATGCGCCGAGCCGGTGGGGACGTCGCGACGACGCAGGCGGCGCTGCCGGTCCTTTCGTCGGGCGGCGAGCCGACCTTTGCTCTCGCCGGCTGTCATCTCGGCGACGCCGCCTTCGCTGCGCGATTGCTCCACAGCGACGCACGGCCGCTTGCCGCCCTCGAGCTCACGGTGTCCGCGGCGACGAACGTGTATATGCCGTCGCGTGTCGGGCGCGTCCGGCTTCCGGAGCTGGATGCCGGGATATACCTGCTCGAAGTGGCCGCCGAGTCGGGAGGTGACAGGTCCGTTGCCAGACTTCCCGTCTTTGTGCCTTCTGGGCCAATACAAGGTGAGCCATTTCCGTGGACTTCGGTCGGCGGGAACTCGGCC
The DNA here is from genome assembly GCA_029863825.1 of Acidobacteriota bacterium. Taxonomy (GTDB): domain Bacteria; phylum Acidobacteriota; class Thermoanaerobaculia; order Multivoradales; family JAHEKO01; genus JAOTUP01. The sequence goes on from JAOTUP010000273.1 coordinate 2,043, forward strand.
GCAGCTGACGACTCTCCGACGCTTCGACTTGCGGAAGGAGGAAGACCCTCCCAGAAGGTCGAGCGCATTATCGTGGCGTATCGGGGTGTTCTGGATCGCTTGGCCGAGGGAGCGTTGGCTGACGCGGCGCGGCGCCTTTACGATCTGGAGATGAGTGCCGTGGGAGCGAGCGACAAACCTCGCCGGGCTTTGAAGCGGCTCACTACGGCGCAGAACCGCGTCACCAACGAGCTAGTGGGAAAGGACGTGGAGTGTCTGTTCCCCCTCCTCTTGCTGCACCTCGAGCTGCATGATCTCTACGTAGAGAGAGGAGAGCCGAAGGGCTATCTGATCAACGGGACGCGCACGCGAATTCGAGCATTGGCACAGTTCTACGCGACCGAGGCAAAGAGCGAAATGGCTCCGGCATTGGCTGCGACGTCACTCGTGCACATGGCGGCGGCCTTGGAGCGCGCTCAGCAATTCGTGGGCGCTCTGACTGTGCTGCGAGAGGCGCTCTCACTCGACACCAGAAACCCCGAAGTGCTTCTTGATCTTGCGTACCAATTCGAGCGCCACGGTTTTCAACAAGAGGCTCTTGACGTGCTTAGGCACCTTCTCGAGGTCGAGCCGCATTCCGGTGAGGGTCGGTTGCGTTTGGCCCTCATCCAGTTCAGAAACGGCAGTGAGGACGATGCGGCGGCGCTGCTCGGCCGACTCACCGCCGACTCGGCCCCCGACTGGGTCTTGGCGGTGGCCTACCAGGAGCTTGCGGCGTACCTGCTGCGGCACGATCGCGCGGGTGAAGCGGTGGCGGTTCTCGAAAAAGCCGTGCGTCGGTTGCCGTCGATTCAGCGGCTGTACGTCCAGCTCGCGTACGCATTGGATCGCAGCGGAGAGCGCCGCCGCGGGCGCGAAATCGCCGACCGAATACCGGCCGACGCTGGTGCTGCATCGCCGCGGCTGCTGTATCGCCTGCCGCCGCGTAGCGAGGAATCGCGCTCGCGAAACAATCTGGTGCGGCATGCAACCGCGCGGCTGCCGCTGCTGGCGCAGGCCCTGGCTGGGAGCGGCAGCTCATGAGGGCTGGCTCATGAGAGGCAGGCTCGCGCTCTGGGCGCTGATGATGTCGCTGAGTGTTGACATAGCGGCGGCGATCGAGGTCTTCGTCCACGCTCCAAAGGAGCGCCAGGTGATTTTCGGAGAAGTCGACGTCGAGGCGGAGGTGCTATCGACGGCAGCCATCATGGCGGTCGAGATTCGGCTCGACGGAGAGCTTGTCGCTCGTCTCACCGAGCCGCCGTACCGCACGAGAGTGGACGTCGGTCAGGAGAATCGTCGGCACGTTTTCGAGATCACGGCAACAGATTCCGCGGGTGGCCAGGTCACCAGGACTCTGGTCACCGGCATGGTCGAAGTCGACAGCGAGGTGGATCTGGAGCTGCAGCAGCTCTACGTGACGGTGACACGTGGTGGGAAGCGAGTGCTCGATCTCGAGCGGCGACAGTTCTCGGTCTTCGATGAGGGCCGGTTGCAGAAGATGGTCACCTTCGAACGTGGAGACGTTCCGCTCACGGCCGTCCTACTCATCGATTCGAGCCTCAGCATGGAGGGCAAAGCGCTCGCGGCAGCTCTTTCTGGCGCCCGGACCTTCATCGAGAACATGGAAGCGTTGGACGAAGCCAAGGTGATGGTCTTCTCCGATCGGCTGCTTGCCACGACGCCTTTCACCGGTGAGCCGTCGGAGGTCAGTGCGGTGATGGAGTCGGTCACTCCGGGAGGGAGCACGACGATCAACGATCACCTTTTTCTCGCCTTGAAAGCACTCGATGCGCGGCAAGGCCGACGAGTGATCGTCCTTCTGAGCGATGGGCTGGATGTCGACAGCGTTCTCAGCATGTCGGATGTCGAGTGGAAGACCGGGCGGGTGCCGAGCGCCATCTACTGGATCCGTCCAAAGGCGGGCATCGATCTCGACCGTAGTCACTCGTCCGTCTGGCGTTATGCGGCAATGCAGAGACAGGAGATCGATGCGCTGGAGCGCGCGGTGGCATCGAGCGGGGGGAGTGTTCACGCGATCGAGAAGATCACTGATTCGGCGGAGGCTTTTCGCGAAATCCTGCGCGAGCTGCGCGAACAGTACGTCATCGGGTACTA
>JAOTUP010000275.1 GCA_029863825.1 Acidobacteriota bacterium
TGGCTCCGGCGGCGTTGAGCCGGCGCCAGAGAAGACCGAGAAGGAAAACCGCGGCAATCGGTGGCGAAATGTAGGCTTGGACGCTCTGGAGATACTGGTAAAGAACGCCGGAGATGTTGGACATCACCGGGATCCAGGCGATGCCCAATGCCACCAGGAAAATGGTCGACAGCTGGCCGACGAGAACCAGCCGGCGCTCCGAGGTCTCGGGCTTGATCTTCTTGTAGATGTCGAGGGTGATGAGCGTCGAGCAGGAGTTGAAGACCGACGACAGCGAGCTCATGAGCGCGGCGATCAAGCCGGCGACGACGAGACCGCGCAATCCCACCGGAAGGAGCGCTACAACGAGTGTCGGCAACGCCTGGTCGGGAGAGGCGAGATCGATCTCGCCGGATTTCGCCAGGCAGTAAGCGATGACACCCGGCACGACGAAGATGAAGAGCGGCAGTTGCTTCAGCAGGCCGGCGAAGATGGTGCCGCGGCGGGCATCGTCGATGCCGCGCGCCGAAAGCGTGCGCTGGACGATGAACTGATCCGTGCACCAGTACCAGATGGCGATGATCGGCGCACCAAAGACCATCCCGGTCCATGGAAAGTCTGGATGCGACGCCGCTTTCCAGATGTTGAAGAACCCGGGCTCGGCTGCGGCCACCATCGCATCCCAGCCGCCGAGGCGGGCAAGGCCCATCAGGCTCACCGTTGCCGCACCCACGATCAGCACAATCGCCTGCAGCAGATCGGTGTAGACCACGGCCCTGAGCCCACCGAGAATGGTGTAGATGCCGGTAATGACGACAACCACGAGCGCTCCGGTCCAAAAGCTGATCCCCATGAGTGATTCGAAGACGACGCCGCCGGCATAGATCGTCACCGAGATCTTGGTCATCACATACCCGATAACCGCGACGATCGACAGATACCAGCGTGCCGCCGGCGAGTAGCGTCGCTCCAGGAACTCGGGCATGGTGAAGACACCGCTCTTGATATAGAACGGCACGAAGAACCACCCCAGGAGCAGCAGGATGAGCGACGCCTGGAGCTCGAGCTGCCCCATGACGAGACCGTCCGAGGCACCGGTCCCGGCGAGCCCCACGAGGTGCTCGGAGCCGATGTTGGAGGCGAAAAGGGACGCGCCGACGACGAACCAGCCGATGTTTCGGCCGGCAAGGAAGTAGTCGGCGGATGTCTCTCTGCCCCGCCGTTCGTTGATGATCGCCCAGACGGCAATGACAATGACGCACGCGAAGTACGCCGCAACGACAAGCCAGTCGAGTGTTCCTATACCCATAATGTCCTCATTTCATCGACCAGAGACACGATCCGAGCTCGGCGGAGCGGATGATTCGCCCTCGAATACATGTGTGTCGACCACAGTCCCGGCGATCCGCACACCGTACCCTTCCATATTGTTCAGACTCATCTCCCGCGCCTCATGCCCTCAATCCCTCATGCCATCACGCCCTCACGCCCCCACGGACACTTCGCCTCGCTCTCTGTTGCCGTCATAGACCTCGAGCCCCTCATTCTGGCGGACAGGCCACCTCGCTCTCTGGGACACACTCGAGTCTGACGTTGGAAAACGTGAGGTCGAGTGCGCCATCGCTCGACAAACCGAACGGGACCACGATGCTGCTCATGTCCACCTTGGCATCTTCAAAGCGGCGCAGGTTGAGCGTGATGTTCGACCACTGACCGGCGGGAACGCCTTTCAGCAGCTCGGTGATGTCCACGATGCCCGCGCAGTCTTCGCCTCCACAATGCATGCGAAGCTGCACCGAGGAAGTCGGATGCTCGTTGACCTGGACGTCGAACGACAACGCCATCTCAGCATTGGTTTCTCTGGAAAGATCGACCGGCTGTCGAGCCGCGAGGTAGACGCCGGCCATCGCTTCGCCCGACCAGCGGGCGTTGCGCGCGTCCTCCTGGACGTTGCGGTCGACGGCGCTCACGACGAGGTGCCGCGAGTCACGCGTCGTCGTCACAGGCGTTGTGGCGGCTACCTGCCAATCGGCCTTGTCTCCAACGAAAAGCCTCCACGGAGCAACAGGTCCGGCGTCGAAGTAGACGGTGCGGCTCAACGCGACGACCTCGCCGGCGTCTTCCGAGACCTCGCCGATTTCAGCCTCCGTGTCAACGCTGGCGTAGGTCAGGCCGTAGCCGTAGGCAAAAAGCGGATCGTAGTCGGCATCACCGTGGTTCAACACGTTCTGAGCCGGCGACCGTGGCCACGAGAACGGGAGCTTGCCCCTGAAATCGTGGCGCATCGATCCGTCGTTGCTGGCGAAGAGGACCTCTGCCACGCCGTCGCCTTCGGATCCTGGAAGCCAGGCGACGACGAAGGCGTCAGACGCGTTGAGCTCGCGGTTCACCCATAGCGGCCTGCCGGTTAGGAAGATTGAGACCACGGGTACACTTTGCGTATTGAGCTTCTGCAAGAGCTCGAGATCTCCGTTGTCCCAGGGTGAGTAGTGGACCGAGCTGCGGTCACCCTGGAATTCGGCGTACGGATCCTCGCCATAGACGATGACGGCGACGTCGGGTCGCTCGTCGAAGTCGCCGTCCGGGCTCAGGGTCGCTGACCCACCCGCCGCCTCGACGGCGCCTTTAATGCCATCCCAGATCGATGTAGCACCGGGAAAGTCGTCGTTGGAATTACCGGTCCCCTGCCAGGTGATCGTCCAGCCGCCGGATTGCTTGCCGATGTCGTCGGCGCCATCGCCGGCAACCAGAACGTTCGCGGTCGGAGCCAGCGGCAGAAGCCCGCCGTTGTTTTTCAGCAGCACGAGAGATTCGCGTACCGCCTGGCGGGCCACCGCACGATGCTCGGCAGAGCCGAGAAGCTCCGTTCTGCCCCCCAGCGAGCGGGACGAAGGCTTGCCGCGCTCGAAGAGGCCAGCGCGCATCTTGACCCGCAGAATCCGGCGTACCGCGTCGTCGAGTCGTTCCATCGGGATCTCGCCCGACTTCACCTGCTTCAGTGTGTTCTTGTAGAGCCCCTTCCAGTGGCTCGGCACCATGAACATGTCGAGGCCGGCAATGATGGCATCCGGGCAACTCGTGTTCGAACAGCCGGGGACCTGACCATGCGCGTTCCAGTCGCCGACGACGATGCCGTCGAAGCCCATGCGCTCCTTGAGGACACCGGTCAGTAGCCCCCGGTTGCCGTGGATCTTGACGCCGTTCCATCCACTGAAGGAGGCCATGACGGTCTGGACGCCGGCCTCGAGGGCCGTGACGTAGCCGGCGCCGTGAATGTCGCGGAGCTCTTCCTCGCTCGCCAGGGTGTCGCCCTGGTCGACGCCGCCGTCGGTTCCGCCGTCGCCAATGAAGTGCTTGGCGGTAGCGATCATCCTCCCGTCGCCGAGGAAGTCCGTGGCACCGACCGTGCCCTGGAGGCCCTCGACCAGGGCCTCGCCGCAGGCGGCGACGAGCTCGGGATCCTCAGAGTAGCTCTCCGGCGTGCGCCCCCAGCGATCGTCGCGGGCCACGGCGATCGTCGGTCCGAAGTTCCAGTCCTGTCCGGTCACGGCCATCTCTCGCGCCGTGATCTGCCCGATCTCTCGGATGAGGTCAAGGTTGTTCGCCGCTCCAAGTCCGATATTGTGGGGAAAGATGGTGGCGCCGATCACGTTGTTGTGACCGTGCACGGCGTCGAGGCCCCAGATGATCGGGATCGCCTGGCCGCCTTCGGAGACGTCCATCGAAGCCTCCCAAAAGGCGTCCGCCAGAGCCAGCCAGTCCTCTGGCGTCGAGTACTTCTCCCGGTTGGGCCAGCCGCCGCCGCCGTTCAGGACGGAGCCGAGACGGTACTTCTTGACCTCCTCGGGCGTCACGTTGTTGATCTCCGCCTGGATGATCTGCCAGACCTTGTCCTCGACGGTCATGCTCGCCATGAGCTCGGTCACGGCGTCCTCGATCGCCGGATCGAGCGGCACCGGAGTCTCGACATGCGGCCACAGATCGGGATGAATCATCACCGAACCCTCAGTCATCGGCTGATCGGCGCCCTCGGGCGTGCAGCCCACAATCGCCCACGCTCCGAGCAGATGAACAACCGTCCATAGCTTGTTTCGACTCATCCTTCTTCTTCATCGAAACTCGAATTCCGAGAAGCTCGTTGTTGCGCCGATGGAGTATCAGGGCGTTTACTCCGCGCGCGCTCGAAGCCCTCTCCGC
>JAOTUP010000274.1 GCA_029863825.1 Acidobacteriota bacterium
CGCGCGGCGTCGGGGCCCATGGCCGCGATGGCTTTGAAGTTCGGGTCCCACGCGCCGTCGCTCCGAGTGTTATCAGAGCTCATGAGAATCCAGCCGTAGCGCTCGGCAGCGGGGAGAAAGATCTCCGCCGCCATGCCGCTCCGACCACGCGGATCGAACACGAAGAGAACCGGCCAGCGTCGCTCGGTCGTGTAAGTGCTCGGGAGGTAGAGAGTGTAGGTCTGGGTCGGGTCGGTGGTGCAAGCGATGTTCTCTACCAGTGTGCCAAGAGCAACTCTTGTCTGACTGTCATCGTTGGCGACTGCTGCGAGCTGTGCGTCGGCAGTGGACTCGGCGCCCGCGGTCGCCTCGGACGCATCGGTCGATTCGGCGGTCACGTGTCCAGTTGCGTCCTGGGTGGCGGCGGCGACCGCCAGCGGTGACCCCGGTGCCAATAATCCGAAGATGGCTAGCCACGTGACCAACCGTGGCGGCAGGGTTCGAGCCACCGGCCGGGGGTTCCACGTGTTCGAAGTCGTCCAGGCCTCCATGTGCGTCTCCGTGATCGCTACGCTATCGTGAAGCGGGGACACAATACGTAATACTGAGATCTTCCCAACTCAAGGGCCGCCCATTCCCTGAGAAGGACTCCTTCCACTTATAAATCGGCCACCCTCGACCGGGCATCCGCCGGGGCAAGTACCGGAAACCATATCCGAGGCGGCCGGTAGACACGTCTCTAGCCGCTAGCGCTTCTTCTTGGCGGCGAGTTCCTTCAAGGCCTCGATAGGACGCCGATCGGGCGCCATGAGCTTGATCGACCTACGAAGCGCTTCCTCGGCCCCGGCGCGATCGCCCTCGTCGCCGAGAATGAGGCCGAGGTAGTAGTGGCCCACGCCGCATCCGGGGTCGATCCGAATGGCCTCCCTGAGATCGCTCATCGACTGCTTGCGGTAGCGGTGAGACTCGAACTGGTCCCTGCGATAGGCGAGCTCGGCACGATACAGAGCCTTCTGAGGGTCACAGTCGGCGGCGAACTCGAGGAGTTCGAGCGCCTTGCCCAGCTCGCCTCGATCGACCAGGGCGAGCCCCTTCTTGAACTGTTCTTCGGAGTCCAGCAAGTCCGTCTTGATCGAGAACTTCGGTTTCCTGCGACCCGCTTCCTCGTCGCGCAGGACCTTCCGACGATGAATGAGTGCACCCCGGCTCTCGCTGTTGCTGAGCTCGGAGTAGGCCCGGGCCGCCCTCAAGAACAGGAGCTCGCCCTGCTCGCCGAAATCCCCCGCTCCCTTCGGCCCGAGCGACCAGGGCGCGTAGGTCTCGGCAACCTTTAAGTAGGCCTGGCCGATCTCTGGCATGGTCGCGCCTTCGTCGAGGTCCAGGAACTCGAACGAGTCCTTGCGGTTGAACGACAGATAGGCCTCGACAATGCTGGCGTGCCGGAGGAGGAGAGCGTGATCGTCCGCGGGATCGATGGGTGTCGTCTCAGCAAGCGGGGTCGAAGACGGCTGCCGGCGAGCGGAAGCCGCATCCGCGCCGCCTGATCTTCGGCTTACCGATCTGCTCACCGGGCGCTCGTCGATCTCGCTCGCCGGCAACACGCGACCAAGAAGCGCCAGAGCGTAGACGATCCGGTCGACCTCCTCGCCGGGGAGTGAGACGTTCGATGTCAGTTCATGGAGAGTGAGCGGCCGCGGCTCCAACGCCTGGACGACTCGCTGAGTGTGACCGGAGATCCGGAGTTGGGTGTTCTCGAAGATCGGATGCGGATCTAGACTCAGTGACTCTTCGCGAAGCCTCTCGATACCGGCGTAAATCTCCGCCTGGGGCGTCAGCTTCAATACACCGGTCAGGATCAACTGGAGCACGTTGATCTTGACGGTGGGATCCACGGCTCCCTGATCTTCTTCGAGCTCGAAGTCGCCGCGCTCCCAGGTGAAGCCATCCAAAAGTTTGCGCGCCAGGTTCTTCTGAAGATTCCTGTAGATGTCGTGAGGAGACAGCAGCCCCCGCTGGATCAGAACCTCTCCTAACGGGATTCCCCGGCTCAGCGAGTCCGAAAGGGCGCTGGTGTGGTCGGCTTCGGACAACTGATTCTCAGAACGCAGAAAACGTCCAAAAGTCTCGTGGGCGAGATTGGAGCGACATTCGACCGGCCGCCCCTCGGCCAGAACAACCTGTTTTTCGACCGGTTTGCGCGCCAGCCGCAGAACGCCCGAGCGTCCCGAGCGAGCCATCGCTGCCAGGAGTACTGCGTAGGACGTGATCGCGAGATCGCCAGCGGGTAATCCCGCGATCTCGCTCCATTGATCACCCGTCGGTATCACTGTCTTCCCCGCTTAATTGGTGCCGGGCCTGCAAGATGCAAGTTGGCTCGCGCGGATTTGAAACACGAACGAGAACAGATGACCAGAAGCAGAAACAACCTTGACCCTACTACCCCTCTGATAGAAGAGTGTTTCGACAGGTTCCGTTCCCCGTCGTCCTGCATCGCCCGCTGCGCTGCAAACGAGGCGACGCACTAGATGCCTCGCGAAGCTCATGAATAACGCAGCTAGGTCGATACGTCCAGCAGCAGAGCTTCGAGCGCCAGATGGACCATGTCATCGAAAGTCGTCTGGCGCTCGTCTGATGTGGTGCTGGCGTGCGTGATCACGTGATCGCTCACCGTCATGATCGTCAGAGCTCGCGCGCCGCGCTCGGCAGCGACCCCGTAGAGCCCCGCAGCCTCCATCTCGACGGCCAGCACGCCCATCGCCAGCATGGGAGCAAACGGCTCGGCTTCCGGCCCGTAGAAGAGATCGGTTGTATGGACCAGCCCGGCCCTGGTTGCGATGCCGAGAGCTTGACCGGCCCTGGTCGCTGCCTGCAGCAAGCCGAAGTCGGCCACCGCTGCGAAATCGTTGCCGCGATAGCGGCGACGATTGACGGGTGAATCCGTGCAGGCCCCGACCGCGAGGATCACGTCGCGCAGCTCCACGTCTTCCGCGATGCCGCCGCAGCTGCCGACACGCACCAGGCGCCGCACAGCGTACTCGGCAATCAGCTCGGTCGCGTAGATCGATGCCGAGGGGATGCCCATGCCCGTACCCATCACCGAAACCGGCATCCCCTTGTAGGCACCGGTGAATCCGAGCATGTTGCGAACCGCCGTCACTTCCTTGGCAGCGTCGAGATGGTTTTCGGCGATGTGCTTGGCTCGCAGCGGATCGCCGGGGAGAAGCACCGCTTCGGCAAAGTCGCCTGGAGCGGCGCTGATATGAGGCGTGGGAGTAGGCATGGCGAAAAGACTCCTTTCGTCTCAGCCCGACTGCGTCGTGCGCGCAGCGCAGAGTGGTCGACTCGTTGACGGACTGCTCATTCCGATGCGCATGATACCGGAGGGCACCGTTCCAGGCCTGCAAGATGCGAGTTCGCAACGCAACGACTCCTCGGGATCGGTGCACGGCCCGGCAGAGCATCTGCTCTGTCATGCAAGTGGCCGGGATGAGGGCCTCGCCCTTTGCACCCGATTGGAGGAAGAGCTAGTGCCAGCAGGCATCGAGATCGGAGACGGAGTGCTCGCCAGGGATGCACCCGTCCTGCAGACTCGGGATCCTCTCTGACAAAAACCCAACCGGAGCTTTTGCCTGCAGTCCTTCGCCCTCCAGCCCTGGTGCCGAAGCTGTATCATTCCAATGTGCGAAAGGTGCTGCGGAACACTCGCCGATTCGTCGTGCTGAGCCTTCTCGGCACGTTCTCCCTCTCGGCCTGCGCCGACAACGCCACCAAGTTGAGATTCGGAATCGAGAGGGAGGCAGGCAGGCTCGGGCTGGACGGAGAGACCCTGGAAATTCGAGTTCCATACGAGCCGGTTCGCGACAACGGGCGTCCGTACTGGCTGATCTTCATGCCGCGACGGCATGTCAGCGTCACCGAGTTGATTGGCTCAGGACTGGACGAGACGGTCGCGATCCAGCTTTTCCAGGATCTCAGCTATGTCGAGTTCGGGGACAAGACGGGTCCCAACCTGGTCGTGTGGCAAGACGGTCGCAGGTTGGCCTTCACCGGAACCGCGAGCCCAAGAGCTGACCGAGTCGTGGTCGCACGAAAGCAGGGTCGGTGCGACGTCGTTCTGCAGAGACGTGCCGCGACCTGGAAGATCGTGGGCGTTCAGTAGAGGATCCGCGTGCCAGACGTGCAAGCTGCAAGATGTCT
>JAOTUP010000276.1 GCA_029863825.1 Acidobacteriota bacterium
CGGCCTCTCCGGCCTCTCCTTTTTCTCCTTCGTGTATCCAGCCGGGAACTGGTCTGTTGCTTTCTACCGCCACCAGCTGGCCAGCTACGAGTTCTTCGGCGAGATGGATTCGCTGTTCGCCGGTCCGTGGCCAGGATTTCCCGACAGTAAGGCGAGGTCATGGGATCTGCTCAAGAGCACCAACCTCGATTTGACGGGCACTGGCGTGTCGGCAGCGTACCGGGTGAGCGATTCGCTGAGCGTGGGCCTCGGGGTCAGTTACTTCGAGGGTGCCGTCTCGACACTCAGTGAGACCTTCGGTTTCGATGATCCGGCCGACCCTGACGATTTCTGGTCTTTCGAGACCCTGTTTGCCCCGCAGTTCCTCGTCGAGTCGAGTCTGATCTACGCCGACGATACGGATGTCGCGTTCCTGGCCGGTGTGCTGTGGCGCTGGTCGGACCGGTGGACCCTGGGCGCGGTGTTTCGACAGGGTCCGGAGATGGAGGGGATCTCGGAGGTGCGAGGCGGCCCGATGAACCGCGACTCGGTGCCGGCGGGCGCGCTGATCGAATTCGGCGCCGGGCGGATTCCCTTTCCCGATGTCTTCGGAGTCGGAGCCTCGTTTCGCTCTCGCGGGCAGCGGCTGACGATCGGCATCGAGTGGGACAGAGTCGAGTATTCGTCCATTCTCGTGAGTGCGCCGGAGTACTCGCTGAGCGACGCCAATGAACTGCATGTCGGATTGGAGTATGTCTATCCCAAGTCGACGCCGGTCGTCGCACTGCGTGTGGGCGCCTGGCTGGACCCGGAGCACAGAGTCCGTTACGGCGGCATCGATTATGTGGCGCGAGCCGTGCTTCAGCCGGGATCGGACGAGCTGCATCTGGCAGTCGGGTTCGGAGTGGCCTTCGCGAGATTCCAGATCGATGTCGGCGTCGACCGCTCCGATCTCGTCGATACCGCCTCGGTGTCAGCGATATACAGCTTCTGAGGTCGTTGTTGCAACGCCTTCTCCACCACGCGCTCGGCCGCGAGTGCGGAGTTTCGATCTGCTTGTCGCGTATCGACTGAGAGGGATTGAACGAAAGCCGAGTGGAAACCTGTGATCTGTCGGCAGCAGTGGTTTCTCCTCGGGCGATGGAGCCTGTAGAGTCGAGAAAGCCAATAGCGCGGAGGCACCGCACGACACAGCGCCGTGTCCAAACACGTTCTACTCACCGTTGTGATTGCCGGCATGCTCTCAGCATTTCCGTCGCGCCTTGCTGCGGAGACTTGGTACGAGCACTATGCGGAAGCGGAGAAAGCACTAGCGGAGGGGGAGTGGCGAACAGCGATCGAGGAGATCACCAAGGCGCTGGAGAAGAGAGGAGATTCCGGGGCGCGGGTCCGCACCTACGGAATGAAGTTCACTTCCTATTTTCCGTACTTGAAGCTCGGCATCGCGTACTACGAGCTGGGGCAGCTGGATGCGGCACTCCAGGCGTTCGAGACCGAAGAGCGGTTGGGCGCTATCGCCGCCGCCGATAGATATCAGCGGGAGCTCGCGAGGTATCGCGGGCTGACGGTCGAGGCGCAGCAGGCAGCTCAAGCAACCGAAGCAGCTCGGATTGCCGGCATCGTGGAGGAGAGCATTGCGGAGACGCGCCGGCTGGAAAAAGAGGGTCTGCTCGAAGATGCGATCGCTGCTCTGGGTAGTGCCCTGGCGGTCTCTCCCGAGGACCGCGAAGCCCTGGGAATGCTCACCAGACTGCGGGCTGCGGTTGCTCGCCGCCAGGAGGTGGCCGACAGTGCCGAGCGGGCCGCCACCCTCGTGGGGCTGGGCCGAGATCATCTCGCGGCGCGAGAGCTATCGGAAGCGGCGAGCGTTCTGAGCCAGGCTCTGTCGCTGCAGGAAAGCCGGGAAACACGAGATCTTCTCGAGCAAGCGCAACGCGGGCTACGAGCGGAGCTCGAGAGCGAGCAAGAGACCGAGCGTGCGCAGACGATCACGCGAGCACTTGCTGAGGCGTCGAATCTCGAGACCTCGGGCCAGTTTTCCGAAGCGTTGGACCGACTGCAGTCGGTTCTCGCTCTCGATCCGTCGAACCCGCAAGCGGTGGCGCTCGAGGAGCGTCTGATCGCGGCGAGGGCCGAGGCCGACCGAGAGGGACAGCGGGCCGAGACTATTAATGAGCTTCTGGCGGCTGCCGGTGCCGCGCTTGATCGCGGGGAAGCGAGGACAGCCATGGCGACGGCCAACCGGGTCCTCGGTCTCGACGCGACCAATGAGAGAGCCGTCGAGCTGCTTGCGGACGCCTATCGGATCCTCAACGACCAACTCCTCGGTGAGTCGCCACGCCAGAACGTGCCGCCGGCCGTCAGTTTCGTGGACTTGAGGCAGGAGCGCGAAGACGGGAGTCTGGCCCAGCTCGTGCACCAGTCGGATTTTCGCTTGAGCGGTGTGGTCATCGATGACGTGCCGGTCGAGATCGCTTTCTTCGGCCCCGGGGAGGAGCCGATCGAGGGGTCTCTACGCACCCGGTGGTGGGTGGCTGGCGATCTCTACATCACCGAGTTCCAGGTTGCACGCTCACTGACAGCGGGTTCGACGACGTTTCGTTTGGTGACAAGGGATGCGCTTGGACTCACCTCGAGCAGTGAATACACGGTCATCTACGAGCGCCCTTTCTTTCGTGCATGGTGGTTCCAGGGGCTCGTGGCGGCTCTACTCGTGCTTGTTGCAGGTGCCGTACTCGGTCAGCGCTCGCGGCGGCTTCGGCGCTTGCGTGAACGTCGCTTCAATCCATACATGGCCGGATCACCGGTACTGGACAAGGAGCTCTTTTTCGGCCGAGAGCATCTCCTCGACCGCATCCTGCAGACCTTGCACAACAACAGCCTCTTGCTTCACGGTGAGCGGCGAATTGGCAAGACGACCCTTCAACATCAGCTGAAGAGGCGTTTGCAGGAGCTCCGGGATCCCGCCTTCGAGTTTTATCCGGTCTTCGTGGATCTCCAGGGCACGCCGGAGGAGAGGTTCTTCGCGACTCTCGCCGAGGAGATCTTCGAAGAGTTGGGACCGGCACTCGACGGCCTCGAGCCCACCGCGCCGTTGTCAGGGGAGTACACCTATCGCGACTTCGTCAAGGACCTGCGAGAGATCCTCAAGCGGTTGCGCGGTCGCCAACAGCGGCAAGCACGCCTGGTACTGCTCATCGACGAGGTGGACGAGCTCAACTCCTACGACCCGCGGATCAATCAGAAGCTCAGAAGCCTGTTCATGAAGAGCTTTGCCGAAAACCTCGTCGCGGTTGTCTCCGGGGTGGCGATCAAGCGCGAATGGGATCGTGAAGGAAGCCCCTGGTACAACTTCTTCGAAGAGATCAATGTCGGACCATTCCGCCCTCAGGACGCGCGTCAGCTCATCGAGCAGCCGGTGCACGGTGTCATCAAACTCGATGAGGCAGCTGTCGAGCGCATCCTCGAGGTGACCGACTGTCGACCGTATCGAATCCAGAAGCTGTGCATGAATCTGGTCAACCGCATGTATGAACGGGGTGATCGCCGGATTGCGGCGACGGACGTCGATGCGGTGGGCAGTCCCGCGGAGAGCGTGACGCCATGACGCCGGTACCGTTCGTCATCGGCCAGTGGGTGAGGGGCGAGAAGTTCTACGGCCGCACTGATCTCGTCGACGAGATTCTGGAAGGACCAAGGAATGCGATCTGGGTGCTCGGGACGCGGCGGATCGGCAAGACCTCGCTTTTGAAGCAGCTCGAGTACTTGACCGCCAACGAGCCCGGCCGTGGATTCTTCCCACTCTTTTGGGACCTCCAGGGAGCGGATGATCCGAGCGAGCTGCACGCCGGGTTTGGTGAAGCTCTTCTGGACGCCGAGGAGCGTCTCGAGGAGCTGGACCTGTCTGTCGACGAGCTCGAAGCCGACGATCTCTTCGAATCGCTGCGTCGGCTGCGTCGGAAGCTGCGGACGAAGCAGCTTCGGCTGCTTCTGCTGTGTGACGAGGTCGAGGAGCTGGTCAAGCTCCATCTCGAGGATCCGGCGCTGCTGCGCAAATTGCGGCACGCCTTGCAGTCCTCCGAAGATGTGCGCGCGGTCCTTGCCTCGACCATCCGTCTCTGGGCTCTTTCAGAGCAAAGAGAGGATACCTCGCCGTTTCTCCATGGATTCACTCCACCAATCTTCATCAACCGACT
>JAOTUP010000277.1 GCA_029863825.1 Acidobacteriota bacterium
AATGCGACCCCGAATCCTCATCCTGGCGCCTTTGGCCTATTTGTGGCTTCCAATCGGCGTTGGGTCAGTAGCAGCCGCGTCGCTCCCCAACGTCGTGTTGATCTCGGTAGACACCCTGCGCGCGGATCGCGTCTCGAGTTATGGTCATGATCGTCGAACGAGTCCGCGCATCGATGAACTGCTGGCCGCCGGCGTGCGGTTCGCGCAGGCGCGGACGCCCGTTCCGCTGACTGGGCCGGCGATGGCGTCGGTAATGACGTCGTTGCAGCCGCACGAACACGGCGCGACGCGCAACGGGATTCGTGTACGGCCGAATCTGGTGGCATTCACCGACTATCTGTCCCGTCGCGGATATGACACGACGGCCTTTGTCGGCAATTGGACGCTCAAGCCCGAGCTGTCAGGTCTCCAGGAGTACTTCGGTCTCTACGAGACGATTCTCAGCCGCAAGCGGTGGTTCGGCTTGGCGAAGAGCGAGGCCACGGCGGACGACATCAGCGTCGCGGCGCTCGAATGGCTGGAGGAGCGACCGGCGGAGAGCCGCAGACGGCCATTCCTGCTGTGGGTCCACTATGTCGAGCCGCATGCTCCGTATCAGCTGCAGAGGGATTTTCTCGAGCAGATCGGGCTCAAAGCGTCGGGCAGTGTGCTCTCAGCGAAGAAGCGGTACGACTCTGAAGTGGCATTCGTGGACCATCGCATCGGCAGGTTTTTGGACGACATCGGTGAGATGATCGACCTCGATCAGACGTTGGTGATCTTTGTCTCAGATCATGGGGAGAGCCTCGGCGAGCACGGCTACTGGGGCCACGGTCGGCACCTCTACGAGGTGACATTGCATGTGCCGATGGGGATTGTCTGGCCGCAACGCATTGCCGCTCGCACCGTCGAAGCGCCGGCATCGATACTCGACATCGGGCCGACGCTGCTCGGTTTGGTCGGGTTGCCGGTGCCCGATCACTTTCAGGGCTTCGACTGGACAGAGGTGGTCACGAGGTCTGCACAGCCGCCTGTGAATCGCGTGACGTGGCATCAGGCGCACAAGGCGTCGGTGCAGCCGAAAGAGAACATCGAGAAACTTCGTCGCCGCGGCCTGCTGGAGGTGGGGAAGGTGGAGCAGGGGCGCAAAGAGATCTTCAAGGTCGGCACAGCGCGCATGCGGGCCTTCGACCTGCTGCAGGATCGGGCGGAAAAGCGGAATCTCATGGACGACGGCGATCGCCCGTCGTCGGAGATCCGGGCCTGGCTCGAGACTCTGCAGCAGGCGCTCGAGCAGGCCGACGAACTTCCGCCGCCGTCTCTCTCCGACGAGGACATCGCGGCGCTCAGGGCCCTGGGATACATCGATTGAGGGCGGGAGGGCCTGAGACAAGACCCGACTGCTTGTTCCTCAGTTTCTTCCCCTCCAGATCTTCCAGCGCTCGACGATCTCGTCACCGCGCACGACGACGAATTCGTCGAACTGCGCCACCGTCAGGCACGAGTGGTTGGGCAGGATTCGCAGCCGATCTCCGACCTGGAGCTCTGCATCGACGACCCCGTGCTCTTGAGAGAGTGAGACAATCGACGCGGGGCTGAGCTCTCCTTTGGCGTAGTCCGCGTAAACGCGGCCATAGCGAGGGTTCTCCCAGGAAGATGGCCCGAGGTCTTTCGACAGGGCAAGTGCCCCGGCGTCGATTACCGACCCACCGCTGACGTTCGAGGACACGACGCTGGCGAGGACGGTTGCGGCGCAGTCCTCGACGGCGCAAGAACCGAGGCAGACTTGATGCCAGTCGTAGAGGGCGTAGTTTCCAGGTCGCACCTCGGTCACTCCCCCGAGATTGGTCACCGCCGACATCGCGGGAGTCGAGCCGACCGACACGCCTGGAACCTCGATTCCGCTGTGACGCAGCTCATGTGCCAGGTCGACGAGGACGGCACGTTCGTGCTCGGCGATGGTCTGAATCCGATCTGCCGATCCCGGGTGGTACGCCTGTCCCGAGTGGGTCAGGAGGCCGTCTAAATGCAGTCGCGGCGAATCGGCGATCCGCCGCGCCAGATCGAGCGCCAGCGGACTCGAGGGATCGATACCGGCGCGATGGTAGCCGCAGTCGACCTTGAGCCAAACATGAAGCTGTCGGCCCGTTCTCTCGAGCAGGTCGAGAGCAACGGTTGAATCGATCACCAATCTCAGCGTTGTCTGAGAAGCAAGACGGACCACCTCGTCGATACGTGAGGGAATGACGGGGAATGCCCAGGTCAGATCGTCGAAGCCATGCGCGGCGAATACTTGGGCCTCGAAGAGGGTGGAGACCGTTGCGCCACGGGCTCCCAGGGCCAACTGCCGGTTGCCGATCTCCAGGCATTTGTGAGTCTTGAGGTGAGGTCGCAGTGCGACGCCCAACCGGTCGGCTTTCGCCTGCATGCGCTCGAGATTCGCCTCGAGCGTGTCGAGGTCGAGCACCAAGGCCGGCGTCGCAAGCCGATCGAGTTCAGACACACCCGAAGGATACAGTTTCGGCACCGTGGGTCGGCGACACGGCTGCTCTGAAAGCCAGGCTAGAAATGCAGGCTGGCGCCGAAGAAGACGCCTTCGAGATTCATCACTAGCAGGTCGGTGCCGTCCTCGGCATCGATCTCGAGCCGGCGGTAGCCGGCGACAATCGCGAGCAGCTTCGTCGGGAAGAAGCGCACGCCGGCCTCCACGTCGACGAGGTCACCCTGGCTATCGTCGATCAAGATCGTTCCTTCGGCGAACACATGGAAGCGCTCACTCGGCTCGAGATCCATGATCAGGCCGGCGGAGGCGAAAGCTGTCTCGAAATCGGCAGTCTCACTCGCCGGTACCGGAAGATCGGGCGCCGACAACGTCGCTTCGCCGCGGAACCCTTTGGCCTCGATCAGCGGGCCGATGCGATACTTGCCGTCGTCGGCGGACAGGACCTGCCACGCGAACCCGAGGCGACCGTACTCGAGATCGAGGTTGCTTTGTACGAGGCTGCTGATATTGAAGTCTCTGCCGAGGAAGTTGATCGTTCGCGTCACGACCCGCTCACCGCTGAGAGTCAGAGGCACCCAGCCGAGCCGGATCAACGTGCGACGGCTGGGCCTGATGAGCAGCCGACCCCCGAACGCATCGTCGTCCTGAAGGGCCAGATCCTCAGTCAGGTCGATGGTGTCGATGAGATTCGATCCGTCGATGCGAATCTCGCCACTCAGGCTCGGGGACCACTGCCTGGCCTCGAGGACGATCTCGGCTCGCGCGGTGCTCGCCGAGTGGGTCAGGCAGACGAGTGTGAGCAGGATGGTGGCGGGTGAGAGAATTCTGCGCATCGTCCAAGCCTCGCGGTCGGGGTGACATAGGCCATTCGAGGTGCCGAGTGCAGGCTAGCGCATCCTGCGAGGCGATCTATGGAATAGGCCACACTTCGTCCGGCCACAGGAACCACAGCTCGGAGCGCGGGGTCCGCTCGAGGCCGAGTGCCTGCTGCAGGGCGTGCGCATAATTCGAGAGCTGCGCTTCGTAGAGCGTTGCCCGCGTGGCCATGGCGTCGTGCTCTTCGACGTCGTCGGTTTTGTAGTCGACGACCACGAGCTCGCCGCTCTCCGGATCCTGGAGCACGAGGTCGATGACGCCGCTGATGCCGGCAAGGGGTCCGTGCCCGGCGTCCTGCGTGGGCAGCATGATTGCAAGCTCCCGAGCCACGATCCGGTCGGCGGCGTCGCGCAGTCGGCGAAGGAGTCGTCCGGACTCGAGCCGCCCCAGCAGCGCGTCCACCCGTCGCAGAGCCGCCTCGCGTTCGGAGTCCGCTACCAGCTTTTCGATCGCATGGAAGACGGCTTGCCGCTGACGCGCGAGCTCGGTGGCGACGTCGGCGGCCAGGTCCCAGCTTTCAAGCGCGCGGTGAATCGCGCTGCCGACCAGTTGCGCAGCATTTCGTGAGCCTGCCGCGCTGGCGCCGGTCGGCACGGAGGTGACCTCCCCGGAATGAAAAGAGGCGGTGCCGATGATCACTCGTCCCATTCGTTCCCGGGCCGCCGCTTCGAGCTCGCCGAGACGGGCCGAGCTGCGCCTGGCAGCAGCCGGAGTCGGCAGCTCGACTGCATGCGTCCGGGCCTCGTGGCCGCCGTCCTGGAGCGCCATGAGTCCCGGAAACTTCCATCGCAGGCCGTCAGCGTCGACATAGCCC
>JAOTUP010000278.1 GCA_029863825.1 Acidobacteriota bacterium
AAGAGCACGACAAGCCAAACTGCCATCTTGGCTAACGTGGTCCATATTTCGAAGCCAGCCAAAGATCTCCCTCCCCTCAGGCGGAATCCGGCGCGCCGCCGGCGACCATTTGCAGACCGATCCCTTCGGCCGGGATCGTATCGAAAGTGAGACCGGAGAATGCCCCCACGTGCTCGGCCAAACGCGCGAAGACAGCCTGCTCGTTCAACCCTGACCAGTCTTCTTTGAAGCTCCCGAGAAGCTCACCCACAATGGCGAGGCTGGAGCGCACTCCTGTCGGACTCGGAAACGCCTTGTTGGCACGTTGTAACCGGTACTGACTGTTGACAAACGTGCCGTCGCGCTCCACATGACTCGCCGCCGGGAGCACGATGTCGGCGACCGCAGCGAGAGGAGAATCGGCCCAGCCGATGACGATTAGCGACGATGACCGCCGTAGTCGTTCCACCACCTCCGGCGCATGCAGGCGGCTGCCCGGGTCGCCATCGGCAATGACGAGCACGCGACACTGAGAGGCTCCGTCTCGTTCAACCAGCTCGTCGGCGCGCAGTCGCTGGTCTCCGGGATGCAGTCCTGCGAGCTCCGCGCCCCGTCGGTTGGGCGTGGCCTCGTCTCCGGAGACACCACCAACGGGATTGGGAATCTCTCGCTTGCGGTCCACTTCACGCAACACTGACTTGTTGGTCGTACCGAGCGCCTCAGCCAACCGACTGAGCAGAAAAGCCTCCTCCGTAGTGACGCAGCCGGTGGCCAAGATCGCAATCTCCTCTGCCTCGGCCCGCCCGAGACGTTCGATCGCCGCATCGAGAGCCTCTTTCCACGACACCGCTGCGCGTCGGCCATCGTCGCGAATCACTGTCGGCACCGTGAGCCGTGACCCGGCGGAGCGACCGAAGGTACTGCGCCCAAAATCGCACATCCAGTGATCGTTGACGGCCGGATTGGTCCGAGGTTTGTAGCGACGGACGACACCTCTTCGATGTTCGATCGTGATATTGCAGCCGACGTCGCATCCGCTGCACAATGAAGGGATCTTGTCGAGATTCCAGACTCTCTCGGCGAACCGAAATCGAGTCGATGTCAACGCGCCCACCGGACAGATGTCTACGACGCAGGTCGAGAGCTCATTGCTCAGCTCTTTGCCGGGGAAGACGCCGATTTCGGTTCGGGCGCCACGTTGGAAGAGCCCAAGCTCTCCGGTGCGACTGATCTCTTCGGTAAACCGGACGCACCGCGTGCACTGAATACAGCGGTTCATGTTGAGGACGACTTCAGAGCCCAGGGGGATTCTTTCCTTGCCGGAATAGGTCCGTTTCTCCGCATACTCGAAGCGCGAGAAGGCCTGGCCGTGTTTGAAAGAGTAATCCTGGAGGCCGCACTCTCCCGCCTGGTCGCAGATCGGGCAATCCAGCGGGTGGTTGATGAGGAGGAACTCCATGATGCCTTCTTGAGCGGCTCTCACTTCGTCGTCGTCGACAAGTACTACCATCCCGTCTTTCATCACCTGCGTCGTGCAGCCGGTCTGGAGCTTGGGCATTCCCTCGATCTTGACCAGGCACATTCGGCACTGCCCGACGATCGACAGTCTCGGGTGGTAGCAGTAGTGCGGAATCTGCACGCCAGCCGCGGCTGCAGCCTCGATGAGGTTCGTGCCGGCTTCCACTTCGACCGTTCGGCCATCAATGGTCAGGCGCGGCATCAGCTCACCGCTCCCGGCTCGAAGATCGACTGGCGGGGGAGCGGGCAACATCCTTGCTCGACATGCTGCATGACCTCGGGGCGAAAGTTGGTAACGAGCGAACGTACCGGACCGACGCACGCATCGGCCAGTGCGCACAGCGCAGTACCGCTCATGTTGGTCGTTATCCTTTGCAGCAGGTCGATATCGGACTCGCTCCCACGGCCATCCTCGAGGCGCGCGAGTATCATCTCCGACCAGTTCGTCCCCTCTCTGCACGGGGTACATTGACCGCATGACTCATGGGCGAAGAACTTCGCCAGCCTGAGAGTGGCTCGAACGAGGCACGTCGTCTCGTCCATGACGACGACCGCGGCCGAGCCCAGCATGCTGCCGGCTTGAGCCAGGGAATCGAAGTCCATCGGCAGACCGCTCTGTTCATCGGAGAGAATGGCGGCCGAGGCTCCACCCGGTATATAGGCTTTGAGCGCACGGCCGCGGTACATACCGCCGGCCGCCGCGATGAGGTCGTCGAGAGTGACGCCGATCGGGTATTCGTAGACACCCGGCCGTTCGACGTGTCCCGAAATACAGTAGACCTTTGGCCCCGTGTTTCGCTCATCTGTACCGAGCGACTTGAACCATTCTGCGCCGCGGCCGATGATGTGCGGAACGTTGCAGAGAGTCTCTACGTTATTGATCACTGTCGGCGCGGCGAATGCGCCCACGATCGCAGGGAACGGTGGTTTGATCCGCGGCTGGCCGCGACGCCCCTCCAGTGACTCGAGCATGCCGGTCTCTTCGCCGCAGATATAGGCGCCCGCTCCCCGGTGCACTCGCATGTCGAGCGCGAAGCCGCTTCCCAAGACGTCTTCTCCCAGCAGCCCATGCTCATAGGCGTCGGCAATCGCACGTTCCAGAGTCAGGGCAGGTGCCACATACTCGCCGCGGATATAGACATAGCAGGTGCTGGCGCCGACTGCATAGCAGCAGATGGCGCAGCCCTCGATGAGCTGGTGTGGATCCGTCTCGATCAGAATCCGGTCCTTGAACGTCCCCGGCTCCGACTCGTCGGCATTGCAGACAAGATACTTCGCCTTTTCACTGCCTTTCGGGATGAAGCTCCACTTGAGCCCGGCCGGGAATCCGGCTCCGCCACGACCCCGCAGGCCGGAGGCCTTGACCGCGTCAATGATCTCCTCCGGTTCCATCGCCAGCGCTTTCGAGAGCGCTTCGTATCCTCCCGCTTTGCGGTAGCCTGAGACCTCGTGCACCGCCGGGTTGCCGGCGTTGCGAAGAAGAATCGGCTCGAACGCCATCAGTCGAGGCCCTCCAGGATCTCAACGGCACGCCGAGGCGTGAGGTCTCCGTGGTACCGGTCACCGATCATCATCATCGGTGCTTGTTCACAGGCGCCCAAACACTCGAAGTGCACGAAAGAGCATCTGCCGTCTGCAGTCACTTCGTTCTCATCGACCTTGAGATGCCGCCTCACTGCATGCAGGATTTCTTCACCGCCCCGCAAGGTGCACGAGAGATTGGTGCAGACGCGGATCCTGTGACGACCGACGGGATGTTGGTGGAAGAGGTCGTAGAAGGTCACGACACCGTACACCTTGGATTCGGCGAGGTCCAACTCGCGAGCCACGGCGGATATGGCCTCGTCGGGCAGCCAGCCGCCCCAATGGCGCTGGGCGATGTGGAGGGCTGGCAGGAGGAGTGCCTCCGTGGTCGGGTAGTGCGGACGCAACTCATCGATGGCCCGCTTTGCCTCCCTCGGCAGACCGTCCCCATGGCGGGCCGACTCAGACATGACCGGCTTTCTCCCGATCGAGTCCCGGCTGCGGCAGCAGATCCAGACTCCGCCGTCGCCAGACATACACAAGCCCCACGAGGATGAGTGCAACGAAGACCAGGACAGCCCAGAAAAGGGACCATCCGCCTTCGCGGACGACGAGGACCCAGGGATACAGGAACGCGGCCTCGACATCGAATATGACGAAGTCGATGGCGATGAGAAAGAAGAGGATGGAGATCCTCTTTCGTGATTGGTCGAGCAGCGGCTGGCCCGACTCGTACGTGCTCAGAGCCACACGCCCGCCGACGCCTCGATTTGCGAGAGCGGAGAGGGCCAGGATGACCAGCCCCAACGCGAATGCGATGCCCAGGGCCAGAAGCACCGGATAATGAGCTTGCGGCATACCGAACGAACTCTTTTCGACAGCCGGTCGCGCGCGACGGCTCGTGAAGAATGTCACAAGCTCCACTATGAGACAAGAGCCTGCGGCGCACCTTTCGGCTCGCCTTTCAACGTCCTCGAGGTGCGACGCGTGGAATGGGCGGATGTGAGAGAGAATGTGGTGCGAAAGGGGGGACTCGAACCCCCACGGTCTTGCGACCACAAGGTCCTGAACCTTGCGCGTCTACCAATTCCGCCACTTTCGCGTGCCGGGCGGCGATTGTAAGAGGAG
>JAOTUP010000008.1 GCA_029863825.1 Acidobacteriota bacterium
CAGTGGAAGCTCGGAATCTCCTGGTATGAAGAGGTTCGCGACAGCGGCACCAACTTCTTCTTCGAGTCGTTGCCGGCTGGCGAGTACACCCTGACCTACCGATTGCGCGCCAACCTCTCGGGTCTGTTCAAGGCGGCACCGGCTGAGCTTCAGTCGATGTATGCCCCCGAGTTCGCCGCCCACTCCGCGGGGGATGTCGTGGCGGTCGGCGACTGAAGGTGCGAGCCCGTATACTGTCAATGCACGCCGCCCCTGCCGGGCGTTGGCGAGCGGAATGCACCGGCTGCCGTCGATTCGAAGATCGCCCGTCGCCTCGAGATCATTGATGTTCGAGCTCGATACGCCGCACACCACGGAGCTTCTGGTCGCTGGACCGAGGCAGCAGCTCCAGGAGCTGGCCGGTCTCTATCTTGGTGACCGCGCGATCGGCTACGGCATCGGTGATCCGAGGGCCACGGGATCCATGCAACCGGCGCTGGACAGGGATGCGTCGGTGGGTGCGAGAGAAAACGATGGGTGACTCGGTGGTGCGCATCGCACTCGTACAGCAGTGCGCCGGCCACGATCGTGAAGAGAATCGGCGGCGGGGTCTCGAGGCGCTCGATCGCGCAGCTACGGACGGAGCGCAGATCGTCTGCTTTGCGGAATTGGCGTTCGATCGCTTCTATCCGCAGGAGAAGGCTACGCCGGAGAGTCTGGCCTGGGCGGAGCCAGTTCCGGGACCGACGTTCGATCGCTTTGCCCAGCGCGCCGCCGACCGCGGAGTCGTGGTGGTTCTGAATCTCTTCGAGCGTGAGGGCGAGAGAACGTTCGACTGCTCACCTGTCATCGATGCCGATGGAACGCTCCTTGGGAAGACGCGAATGGTCCACATCACCGACTACCCGTGCTTTCACGAGCAGGGCTATTACCATCCCGGAGACTGCGGCGCGCCGGTCTTCGCGACACGATTCGGCCGCCTCGGTGTCGCCATCTGCTACGACCGACACTATCCCGAGTACGTGCGGGCGTTGGCGCTGCACGGTGCCGAGATCGTCGTCGTTCCGCAAGCGGGTGCCGTGGATGAATGGCCCGATGGACTGTTCGAAGCGGAGATGCGGGTGGCCGCATTTCAAAATGGCTTCTTCACCGCCCTGGTCAATCGGGTGGGGCGCGAAGAGCGCCTTGAATTCGCCGGTGAGTCCTTCATCTGCGATCCGGACGGGCGATTGGTTGCTCGTGCCGGTCGGGGGACGGAGGAGATCCTGACCGCCACTCTCGACCTCGCGGTGATCGATCGCTCCCACGGGCGGCGGCTTTTCCTGCGTCACCGGCGCCCCGAGCTGTACGCCGAGTGGCTGGGGGAAAAAGAGAGCTAGCCTGCATTATTCATGAGCTCCGCGCCTTCAGTGGAGATCGCCCGCCATCCCAGGTCATCTCCAAGGGTGGAAATCAACACCTTGCAAGGTTGTCCTCGTGGCTTCGCGGTCATGAATAATGCAGGCTAGACTGAGCGCAGCAGAGGGGCGCCGCAGTGCCCGAGGAAGGCGATGGGGCCTGCGTCCGGGCCGCGGCGGCGAAACTCTGCGCTCGGCCTGGCGTAGTTGACAGGGGAGTCCTCGCCGGCGAGCGGCGGAGACGTGATGCTCATGGCGATTCTCTCGACTCGAAATGCTCTGCTGAGCGTCGGTTTGTTGGCGTTTCTGCTCGGCGGCCTGTCCATTGCTGACATGTATCGTCAGCGACCCTGGGACGGCGTCGTCCTGGAGTCCGACGCGCCCGGCCGCCTCGTCGTGCGAAAGGTTGTCGTCGCCTCCGGGGCAGCGGCGGCGGGTATCCGCAAGGGCGAGCAGATCATCGGAATCGACCGTAACGTCTTGAGGTCGACGGCGGATGCCGCCGAGCTGCTCAATGCGCGCAAGATCGGCGAGAGAGTTCCTTACTTGGTTCGCGGATCCGAGGGTCTGCGCGAAGTACCCGTCGAGCTCGGGCCGCGGCGCATCGGCAGCCCCGCCTACTTCTATGCATGCATTCTCGGATTCTCCTTCTTCTTCGTCGGACTGTGGGTTCTTCTCAAGCAGCCACGACTGAGGGCGGCGCAGATCTTCTTCATTCAGAGCGCGTTGTTCTTTCTCTTTCTCGTCTGTCGACTGCGGCCGGCGTCATACTCGTGGATCGATACGTTTGTACTCACTACCGGCATGGTGGCGATCCTCTTTCTGCCGGCAAGCTTCCTCCACTTTTTTCTCATCTTCCCGCGGGCGGTCGGATTGCGACCGACGGAAGGCGAGGCGGGCTACGAGAGGCGCCGCCGTTTATGGCTCGCACTTCTCGGGGTGATCTATCTGGCGCCGCCCTTGGTACTCGTCGGCAGCGTCATCGCAGCTCGACAGGGACAGTACTCACTGGCGCTCATCAGCGGTGCGCCGCCGGGGAATTGGTGGGCGCTTGCCGGGTACATGCTGTTGGGGCTGAGTGTGCTGGCGGTCAACGGCATTCGATTGCCGACGGCGCGGGAACGGCGGGGTGCCGCGCTCGTGCTCTTCGGGTCCTTGTTCGGGCTCTTGCCGTTCTTGATCTCGGCGGTGGCGTTTCCAGAGCTACTGCATAGCGAAAAGCACCTGGTTTGGGGTCTCGGCCCGCTGATCCTGGTGCCTCTGACATTTGCTTACGCAATCGTCGTGTTTCGCCTCCTCGACATCAAGGTGATCCTGCGCAAGAGTCTCCTGTATACGGTCACAACCGCGGTGGTGACGATCTTGTGGGCCGGCAGCATCGTGCTGTTCAATTCGCTCACCAGCGGTACATCTCTTGCCGCGTCGCCGTTCTTCCCGCTGCTGTTCGCGCTGGCCATCGTGGTGCTTTTCGATCCCTTGCGACGCGGCATCCAGGTCGTCGTGGACCGTTTTTTCTATTCCGGACGCGGTCGGCTGGTCGAGGCGTTGGAGGAGATGGGCGAAGCACTCGCCGGCCAGGCAGACCTGCAACCCGTGGTGCATGACCTCGTCGAGACTTTGCCACAGAGGGTCGGACTCGAGTTCGCGGCGCTCTATCTCATTCGGTCGGGTTCGATCGAGCGCGTGGCGGGCCCCGATGTTCTGCCCGAGAAGCTGCCACAATTGCCGTGGTTGTTCGACCGACTCGCGCGACGTCGTGGGCTGACGCGCGTCGAGGAGCTGGAGTCTCTTGCGGGAAGCCGTGATGATGTGGCTGACTTCGTCGACGTTCTGTCGCGGGCTGGTGTGAGGGTCATCGGCGGGCTCGCCTCGGCTCGGCGCCGGATCGGTCTCGTGCTGCTGTCGGAGAAGGTGGGGCAGCTGGGTCTCGATGAATCGGAGCTCGTGCTCCTGCGTCGCTTGCTGGACCAGGCGGCGCTGGCGATGGAGACGAGTCTGCTGATCGAGGAACGCACTGAGCAGGCGGAGCTCGAGCGCGAGCTCGAGATCGCGTCGTCGGTGCAGGCCGAGCTGCTGCCACAATCCTTGAACTTGGGTCCCGGGTGGCACGTCACGGCCGTCTGCCGGCCAGCGCGTCATGTCGGGGGCGACTTCTTTACCGAGCTCCCGGGGCCGCGGGAAGGAAGCAGGGCCGTGGTGTGGGGCGATGTGGCGGGCAAGTCTGTTTCGGGGGCACTGGTGATGATGGCGGCGCACGAGGTGTTGCAGTCGCTGGCGCTGACTCATCGCGACCCCGAGGAGCTGCTGACTCTCGCGAATCGTCGTTTGTACGGTTTCGGCAAGCGCAAGAGCTTCGTGGCGCTGGCGTACCTCACGAGCTCGGCGGATGGCAAGGGTCTGGAGTATCTGCTCGCCGGACAGCCGCAGCCGTTGGTTCGTCAGCGCGACGGCATGGTGCGCGAGTTGCCGTTACCGGAAAACCGGATGCCTCTCGGAGCACTCAACAACGGCCGGTACAGAGTCTCCTACGCTCCGGTCGACAGTGGTGACGTGGTGCTCGGGTATT
Organism: Acidobacteriota bacterium; assembly: GCA_029863825.1. Lineage (GTDB taxonomy): Bacteria > Acidobacteriota > Thermoanaerobaculia > Multivoradales > JAHEKO01 > JAOTUP01. The sequence goes on from JAOTUP010000008.1 coordinate 3,943, forward strand.
CGGACGGAGTGGTGGATGCGCGGTCGACGAGCGGCGAGGTCTTCGGTTCGGAGCGCCTGGCGGAGATTGTCTCAGACGCTCCAGGTGAGCCGCAGGCGGTCGTCGCTCGAGTCGTGGAGGCGCTCGAGATGTTCACGCGCGGCACCGAGCCCTATGACGACGTAACCTTGGTCGCTATTGGGTGCGGCCAGGAGGTGGTGTGATGCGAAAGGCCCTGGTCTTGTTCTCGGTCGTCGTCCTTGCGCTAAGCGGTGTGGGCGGCATGTCATGTTCTCGCGGTCACCGCTGGACCTCCAGCTCGCCGGAAGCAGTGCGCGAGTTCGAGCTGGGTCTGGATTCGCGGATGAAACTCTACGGCCACGAGGCGAACGAGCATTTCGAGCGGGCGCTCGAGCTGGATCCGAACTTTGTCGCTGCCAAGCACGTGCTGGCGCGTCATGGGGAGGGAGAGGAAAGAAGGGAGCAGCTCATCGAGGAGCTGCGGAGCGTCGATCTCGACAGGCTCACCGAGCGCGAGCGATTTCTCGTTCAGTACACACTCGCGCGGCGGGACGGTCGGTCCGAAGATGCAGCCGCCATTCTCGCCGAGTTTCTCGACGACCAACCGCGCGATGCGTTTGGCGTGGCGACCCAGGCCGAGGAGGCATGGACCCGGCAGGATTGGGAAGCTGCGTCCGAGGCGTACGAGAGGCTACTCGAGATCGACCCCAACTGGGTCACGGCGCAAAATCACCTCGGGTACATGATGATGGCTCAAGGCCGCTTCGACGATGCGGAGGACCGCTTCGAGACCTACCGTTTCGTCGCCCCGGATCAGGCCAATCCTCACGACTCGATGGGTGAGCTCCTCACCGTTGTTGGCCGGTACGAAGAGGCCTTGGCCGAGCTCGAGGAAGCGGTGGCCATACGACCAGACTTCTGCGCCTCGTACCTGCACATGCTCGACGTCCTGGTCCTCGAGGGGCGGCCCTACGACGGCTACCAGGTGCTGGAGCGGGCGGAGGAGAACTGCTCCGATCAATGGACTGAGCGAATCGGCATAGAACGATGCGAACTCGCCTTTTGGAGCGACTACCTGGAAGGAGACTTCGACGCTCCATGGCGGAAGGAGCGACAGGCGTGCCTGAAGGAGGTCGGACCCACGTCGTTTCTGATTCACCGCATCGCCTCCCTCTCCGCCAGGTGGGAGGTTGCAACCGCCATCGAAAACGAGCTGACCGAGTATCTGGAGAACGCCGAAAAGGTTTCAGATCCAGAGGCGAAGACTACGCGTGGCGTTCTCGGACATTTCCAGGGCGTGCGGCTGCTCGCTCAGGGCGACATTGAGGAGGCGATTGCCAAAATGCGGGATGCCGACGCCGGCCTCTCGTACTGGGGGCAGAATCAGGGCATCCTCAAGCTCTTCAATCGCCTGAATCTGGCATCGGCTCTGGAAAGAGCCGGGCGGGACGCGGAAGCGGCATCGGTGCTCGAGGAGGTCCGAAAGGTCAATGCGCCGTTCGCCGAGGCCTATCCCGATATCAAGGCCGGCTTCAGCTCGTAGCCGTACCGGCTTGCGGGGGAGCAGTAAACTGGAGCCATGGAGTCGCAGCCCCGACCGAGCGTAGCCTGGCCGATCGTCTTCGCGATTGTGGCGGTCATCGTCGTGCTGACGGCAGCCGGCCTGTTCATCTTCCAGTCGGTGCGGGCCATACCCGGCGACGTCGTCGAAGGCGGTCTCAAGGTCGCGGGTCGGCTGCGGGAGCTCGCCGGCGCCTTTCGCGAAGGAACTGTCGAGACCTCTTTCTTCAGCTACGCCACGCGAGTCAGTGGCAGCAACTTCTTGCAGATCGCGTCTCTGCAGCAGACCGAAGTGTACACACGCCAGGACAAGACGAGCGTGTTGTGGGGGCAGCTCGCACTCCCCGAGGTCGTGGTCGCGGCGACGGCTCCGGTCGAGTACACCTACTATGTGGATCTCGACGAGACGTGGGAGTTTCGTCTCCAAGACCAAGTGCTGTGGGTCGATGCGCCGTCGATTCGCTTCAATACTCCGGCGATCGACGTCTCCGAACTGCATTTCGAAGTTCGAACTTCGAGCCTGTTGCGGGACGAGGCGGCGGTCATCGAGCAGCTACGAGTCGGCTTGACCGAGCTGTCGAAACAGAGAGCCGCTGAACATGTGGACTTGATTCGCGAGACGGCACGACGACGGACGGAGGTGTTCGTCCGCACGTGGCTTGCCGGAACATTCGAGGACGCCGCCCGTTATCGCGTCGAAGTGACGTTCGATGACGAGCTGATCGAGACGGAGGCGGATAAGCCTCGCCGCCGAGGTTGAAAGAGAGCTCGCGCAGGCCGGAGCAAGAGAGGGACTGATCCATGCGAACGATTATCGAGCCGTTTCGAATCAAGGCCGTGGAGCCGATCCAAATGACCACCGCAGCGGAGCGGCGTGGAATCCTCGAAACCGCCGGGTACAACCTTTTTCGTGTGCCGGCTGACGCGATCATCATCGATCTTCTGACCGACAGCGGCACCGGCGCGATGAGCGCCGACCAGTGGGCGGCGATGATGCGAGGTGATGAGTCCTATGCCGGCAGTCCGAGTTTTCGGCGCTTCTCGAAAGCGGTGCGGGACATCTTCGGCTTTCGCCACGTGATTCCGACTCACCAGGGACGTGCCGCGGAGCGGATCCTCGCGGCGACGCTATGCCGGAAAGGGCACGTGGTTCCAAACAACACGCACTTCGATACGACGAGAGCCAATATCGAATCGGCTGGTGCGACGGCATTGGATCTTCCGTGCATCGAGTCCGGCGATCTTGCGGCTGTTCATCCCTTCAAGGGCAACATCGATCTCGAACGGCTCGACGATGTGCTTCGCGGCAACCCGGGCAACGTCCCCTTCACGATGGTCACGATCACCAATAACGGAGGTGGAGGCCAGCCGGTGTCGATGAAGAACCTGCGTGCGGCATCGGATCTCAGCCGGCGCTACGGTGTGCCCTTCTATCTCGATGCCTGTCGCTTCGCCGAGAACGCCTACTTCATCCAGCAGCGTGAAGATGGCTACAAAGCAATGCCGCTGATCGATATCGCCCGCGAGATGTTCTCGCTGGCTGATGGTTGCACGATGAGCGCCAAGAAGGATGGCATGGCCAACATCGGCGGCTTTCTGTGCACCAATGATGATGCCGTGGCGAGCCAGGAAGAAGAGCTTCTCATCCTGACCGAGGGCTTTCCGACCTATGGCGGCCTCGCGGGGCGAGATCTCGAGGCAATTGCCGTCGGTCTGTATGAAGCGCTCGACCCGGACTATCAACGCTACCGGCACGCGTCGACCGGGTACCTCGGTCAGCACCTGGCGGCAGCGGGCGTGCCGATAGTGCAGCCGCCCGGAGGTCACGCCATCTACGTCGACGCTGCATTCATGCTGCCGCATCTTCCGCGTCGGCAGTATCCCGGACAGGCCCTGGCGATCGAGCTCTACCACCATGGCGGGATACGCTCGGTGGAGATCGGTTCGGTCATGTTCGGTCATCGTGACGCGGCGAGCGGAGAGGAGACTCTCGCCGCGAACGAGCTCGTGCGCCTGGCGATCCCCAGGCGGGTCTACACCAAGAGCCATATCGATTACGTTGTCGAGACGATGGTTGAAGTCTACGCACATCGCCAGAATATCCCCGGCGTGCGCATCATCGAGCAGCCGGCGACGCTGCGCCATTTCTCCGCCCGATTTGCTCTGGTCGAACCGCAAGCTGCAGTCGGTGCGGATCCCGGGAAGTCCATGAGTGGAGGTGCGAAATGAAGAGACTGGTCATCGTCATCGTCTCGCTGGCGCTGCTCGCCTCGACCTGGGCGGCGCTCGACGACATCACGACCGGCCATGAGCCGAGCTTCGCGCTCGAATGGACGATGGTGGCGGTGACCGGGTGCTGGTTCGCCGGCCTCGTCGTCTTTCGTCGCCAGCTCGGGTGATCTGGCCGAAGAGCGTCATTCGACGAAGGTCGCGATTTCGTCGAGGTGCTTCTTATCGATGTCCGGCACCGTGCAGCCATCGGCGGGGTAGCCGACGACGAGGATCAGATACGGTCGCTCGGTGCGCGGCCGCTCGAGGATCTGGTTGAGAAACTTCATCGGTGCCGGCGTGTGGGTCAGGCACGCCGGGACCGGATGGTGCCGGGCCTGCAAGATGCACTCTCGGTGTCTTCGACGCCTTTGGCGACAAACCCGAGATGGCGGATCGACATGAACTCGTTCGCTCTGTTCTCGGCGATCTCGGCGACCATGCCGTCGCCGGGCGGGACCAGAAACCGGATTCGACTCCCTTCGCTTCACGAGCCCTCGAAGTAGGAGCCTTCGGCGAAGACCTTCGTCCACCGGGGATAGGTCTCGGCGCCGAACATGACCTCCCAGACGACTTCGACCGGCGACTTGATCGCGGTATTGAACTGGATTCTCTTGACGTTCGACATGCAGCACCTCGTGAGGAGTTTGTTCGCGAGAGTTTACGCCTCCTCCCGGTCCATCCACTTCTCGATCCGGGGAGGCTCGTAGGCCTCGATCTGGTCGAGAAGGGCCGCGGGCGATGGCTCGACGACGATCATCCGGCGGTGCTCGCGGCGGATGTAGCGCTCGGCCACGGCCCGGTCGATGAACTGGAGGAGGGGATCGTAGTAGCCCTCGACGTTCAGGAAGGCGCATGGCTTGGCGTGAATGCCGAGCTGCGCCCAGGTCAGGGTCTCGAAGATCTCCTCGAGGGTACCGAGGCCGCCGGGATCAAGCTCCTGCGCGAGAACGTCCCGTTCGTCATCACCGTCGTCATCATCGCGGGCGCCTGGCTCGCCCTGCGGACGACGGCGACCAAATTCGGGCCGGACTCCTCGTTCGACGCTCTGCTTGCCGAGGGCGAGCCGGTTGTCGTCGAGTTCTTCGGCAACACGTGAGTGGCCTGCCTCGCAGCAAGGCCCATCGTGAATGGGATCGAACGAGACCTCGAAGGACGGGCCACCATGGTGCGCCTGGATCTCCTGAGTCAGGAGGGACGGCAGATCGCTCGTCGCTACGATGTCTCCGCCATCCCGACGATTCTCGTCTTCGATCGCGGACGGGGGCCTGTCTCTCGGCACATGGGCATTCCGGACCGCGAGAAGGTCGTGGGTAAGGTGCCAGCCCTGAGGTAGCAGATTCGTTCGGCCCCGAATCTCTGATCCGACTAGCGAGGGACCTGACGCTGCCGGGCGCGGGCGTGCAAGCTGCACTCGTCGGCAGGCACTGGTGGTTCTAGATCGCGCGACCGCTCGCCTGGATTCTGGGATAGAGGTCGTACTCGCAGATCCAGGGCTTATCCAGCCAAGAACGTGTTGAAAGCGATTTCCGAGGCCCCGGCGCCCGCCAGCGGCAGCCGGGCGAAAGAACAGAAAATAGAGATGAAGAACCTGGTTGTTCTCATGCGGCGGAGTTCGGTGGTTTCACGCTGCGCCGCTGCTTGCCGCCGGCCCTGATGCTCTATGGATCCAACCGGAACGACAAGTGTCTGGTCCAGGAATGGTCGGATCTCTGAGAGAATCGCATTGGAGGTCAACTTCGCGTCGGATCAGGAGGTCTCTAGATGAAGGACCGGATCAAGACAGCGACGCTCAGCGTGCTCCTTTTCGCCGGATTCGGAACGCCTGCCGTAGCCGGTACACTGCTCATCAGTGACTCGGTCTTCGAGGCGGCTCAGAAGGCTGAACGGCACCCCGCCCGGATCGTGGCGACCCTCCACATTCCGGATCAGCTCGACAGCCCTCTGCTCTGCGTCTATTACTCGAACACGACCAAGAAGGCCCACAAAGGTTGGGTTCGAGCGCATGCCGCGGTCCAGCACCAGAACGGAGACGCCGACACGGTCATCACTCTCGAGGGAAGGGTCAGCGAGAACAAGGTCTCCCTTTGCGAGCAGGTCCCCATACTGCGGTCAGGTGACTTCGTGACGGTAGAGATGTCGTTCGCGAAGATGCCCAGGTTGCGCAGCTCGCCGAATCGCACGGGAATGGCACGGGCATTGGCGGTGATTGCTCAAGACCTGACGGTGGAGGAGTTCCTTCCCGCGCTTCAGCCTTGCCCCGATCCGGATCCGCCCCCACAAATGGCCACGCTGATCACCGCCGATTCGGTCTTCGAGGCCACCCAGCGGGTCGAAAGGCACCCCACCCGGATCCTCCCGAACCTGATCGTCCCGACCCGACTCGAGAGCGCAGAGATCTGCGTCAACTATTCGAACACGGTCAGGAAAGCCAACAAGGGTCGAATCCAAGCGCGGGCCGCGATTCAGCCCCAGAATGGAGATGCGGCCACGGAGATGACGTTCAGCGGGGCGGTAGAGGCGAACCAGGCCATCCTGTGCCAACAAGCCCCGACTCTTGAGCCGGGTGATTTGGTGGCATTCGACGTTTCGTTCAAAGGAATGCCGAGGTTGCGCAACTCGGCGAACCGGACCGACAGAGCGCGGATCTCCGCCGTGGTCAGTCAGGATCTCACGCCGGCGGAGCTGGATCCCGCACATTGTCCGGATCCGAGCCCCGACCCAAACTGGATTCCCAGCAACATCGTCTCTGCTGCGGACCAGGCGGCGGTCTCCAGACTCCTCAACGCAACACTCAAGACCCAGCTGTGGCGCTACAAGGGCGACAAGCCGACGAAGTGGACGGTCACCGGCCCGAAGACTCGAATAGTGTTCGGAGGGGTCTTCCTCGGCAATGTCGACCCCGCAACGACGGGCTACGGCAATACCATCGCCGCCGCTGTCGCGGACTATGAAAAGAAGATGGGGCCGCTCAGGAAAGGTGCACCTCTGACCCCCGCCGACGTCAAGGGCCTGGAGTGGTACTCGGGCATCGACTCGAGGCCCGGGCCGACCGCAGTCCGTCGTGACATCAACGGCCCCTTCTACGGTGAGTACTACCGGCAAAGCACCGGGGTCGTCGTCTCGTCTCCCTTGAGGACGATCGCCGAGGCGATCGCTTTCCTGAAGGCCGAGGGACTCTGAGCCGCAGAAGGAAGATGCGCAGATCCTGATGACGAGGGAAACGCGGGGCAGAGAAAAGCCCCGGTCACCAGTGAAAAGCGTCGACAAAGCGGTGACGAAAGAACCTGAGAAGCGCCCTTCGTCTACCGGGTAGGGAATGTCGGGGCGGTTGCCGCCTGATCGGCGGCACCTCGATCGAATGCCTCATGTAGACTCGACCTATCTGCCAATGCCAAGCGGTGCGATTGAACCCTCGCTAGCTAGTTCCCCATCGCTCGACGCGTGGAACAACGAGGTCCTCCCTGACTGATCCCAAGGATGCCACAGTCGAGACTCCCGGTCCTTTGGGAGTCCTCGGCGCTTCGCGCCTTTTCGGGCGCCTCGACCGGGAGGTTCTCCGGCAACTCAGGGACGATTTCCACGGCGAGCATATCGAGTCGGGGCAGGTGATTCCGCGAGAGCGGCTCTCTGCGGAGTTCTTTATCGTCGAGGGCGGTCGCGTGGAGCGTGTCTACTCGGATCGTGAATCGGGCCGAGAGCTGACCCTGGAGACACTCAGATCGGGAGGTGGCTTCAGCCTCCTCTCCGTGCTCGACGGCGAGCCCTCACAGAACATGACCGTAGCCGCTGAGACTTCGAGCCTCCTCGCGGTGCCGGTCTCCGTCCTGCGCCGCTGGCTACCGATGTACCCCGATCTGAGCGCCGCTTTCTTCAGGGAGCTCTCAGAGCAGCTGCGACGGCTCGAGAGCCTTGCCGGGGAACTTGCCTGCTCCAACACCCTGACCCGGCTCGCACGATTGCTCGTGCATCATGCGGTCGACCATTCTTCGAGTCTCTTGGAGTCTCACGAACATCTGCCGCTCGAGATCGATCTCACGCAAGAAGAGCTGGCGCGGATGATCGGCTCGGTTCGCGTCGTCGTAAACCGGCACCTTCAGACCCTGAGCCGGCTCGATGCGGTCGAGCTGGAGAGAGGCAAGATTCGGATCAGGGATTTCGAGCGGCTCTCCGAGCTCTGCGAGCTCCCGCTGCGCGAGCACTTGCGCGCCGGCTGAGTCCTCGCGGCACGGCCTGCTTCTGTAACTTTGGTTGCTGCGGCAGTGGTGCGTCTTGAGTAGGGTGCGTCCGAACGGAGCTGGAGCTCCTTCGTGGATGACCTGATTCAAGGAGCAGAGATTTGAAATCTACACCGCGAGACAATAGCCCTGCACGAGGAGTGGACCTCATGAGAAGCGCAATCGCTGTCCTCGCCCTTCTCGTTGCCTTTGCCGGCCGGCCCGCCTTTGCCCAGTCGGCGAACCGGATGGAGACGTTCATCATCTCGGAGGGTCAGCACCCGGACGCCTACCAGCACGCCCTCGTTGTACCTCACGACAGTGAAGGCAGAGTCCAGATCTGCTTTGGCTACGCCAACGACGGCCGGCTCGGCGGTGAAGGCTATCTTCGTGGCACTGCCACGGTGACTCGCGTGGACCCGGACTCCGACGAGGTCAGGACCTGGAAGATCAAGAAGCGCGGCGGCATCCAGAAAAACAAGTGGCTTCGGTGCGTCGATTTCGGCCCGGTTCACGAGGGTGACACCGTCGTGTTCGACTACACGATGAGAAAGTTCCCGCGGATCCGCGGCGCGACGATCCACATTCGCAGTAGCATCGGCGAAGATCGCATGCGGCTCGATGAGCTCCGCGGACCGGAAGGCACGGGGAATCTCGGCGAGCCGATCGAGTTCTACCACCGAGTGCGCAGTAACGTAAGCGAATCCGGCAAGCACCCGAAAACCTGGCAACAGGCGTTTGTCGTTCCCGCCACGAGCGTTGCGGAAACGATTCATTTCTGCTTTGGCTACGGAAACGACTTCAAGAAGGCCAACAAGGGCTCCTTCAGGGCCAGGGCGGAGATTTCCCGAACCGATCCCGACACAGGAGAGGTGACGCGTGAGAGTCTCAGGGTCAAGGCCAAACTGGAAGCCAACAAGGCCAAACGGTGCAAAGACATCGGCCGCGTGTCCCTCGGCGATTCAGTCGTCGTCGACTACACGTTCACCGGCTTTCCGAGAGTCAAGAGCGATCAAACGTTCCAGATCAAGACCGGAATCGGACCCAAACCGATGGCGGACAGGGAAATCTACGGTCCGCCCCCGGAGCGGCCAGGTGGGAATCCCGGTCCCCCGAATCCGAATCCAAGTCCAGAGCCGGCCCCCAACCCCGGCGGCAACATTTCGGCCGCCGATCAGCTTGCTGCATCTTCGCTCTTGTACAAGTCCGTCAGAACCCAGCTGTGGCGTTTCAGGAACAATCAGCCCAAACACTGGACGGTGATCGGTCCGAGAACTCAATTGGGGAACGGTTTAGGCGGCGTCAACCCGAACACGACAGGCTACGGTGACACGATCACCGCGGCGGTGAAAGACTACGAACGCAAGATGGGACCACTTCCCTCGGGAAGCGGCCTGAGCGCCAGCGATGTGGCGGCGCTCGAGTGGTACCAGAAGATCAACACTGCTTCCGGTCCGACGTCGATCCGCAGAGACGGAGGTGGCACCTTCCACGGTGAGTACTATCGAGTTGGTCGAGGAAGCATCCACCGGAGCGGATTCAGCAGCATTACGGCGGTAGTCAACTGGTTCAAGTCGCAGGGCCTCTAGCTTGGCACTTGGCGCGGAGGAGCTTGACGCCGACGTCGATGCCCCGGCGTTACGTGGTGCGGGACGACCACGCCGGTAGCGAAGGAGCAGCGTCAGCGAGTTCGTGAAGCAGCAGGCGCGCTGCATCATGGTGTGACCCGTAGCGTCTGTATCCCGCCTGCATCCAGTGATCGGCGAGGGTTTCGCCTATGGATAGGAACCTGATATACACGTGGGGAACTTTCCAAGGAGGATTCGCGATGCGAGTTGCCTCGAGGCCCCTCGTTCTTGGCTGCCTGCTCATTCCGGGAGCGTTCTTGGCCACCCCGAGCGTAGGTCAGGGTGACCCCGCGCGCGTCGGCCGCTGGGAGGCTCCCAAACCATGGCCGATCACCGGGATTCACGCCGCCGTGCTGCCGACCGCCGAGGTCATGCATCTGACCTACCTGGAAGTCGAAACCGAGCTCGAAACCGCCGCCACGGTCTGGAATCCAAGGACCGGCAACTTCCGCGACGTCTCCCCTGGGTTTGGCGATATGTTCTGCGCCGGTCACAGCCTCCTGCCGTCAGGGGAGCTCTTCGTCGCCGGAGGATTCGCCGGGCTGGAGCAGTTCCTATGCAACGGGCGAGGCGTGAAGCCCGCCCACATTTTCGACCCGTTCTCCTACAAGTGGAGAAAGGTCGGCAACATGAGCTTTGCGCGTTTTTATCCGACCGTCTTCAGCCTCGCCGATGGTCGGCAGCTGATCATCGGTGGGCAGGGAGAGAACTGCCAGTACATTCCCATCATGGAGACCCTCAGTCTCGACGAGAAGCTCAATCGGGTTCGCGGCCCCAGCCGGATCATGAAGGACTACCCCCGCGCCTTCCTTCTCAGTGACGGCAGGGTGGTTCATGTGGGAGTCGAGCCGACCACGTCCTACCTGGACAAGAAACTGAAGTTCTGGAAGTCCGTCACGGTTACCAACCTCGGTCGAATCCGCTACGAGCCGACCGCCTTCTACGTCCCGGGATATCGGGATCGAGTCATGATCTGCGGTGGTTATCAAACCGAGTGGCCTGACGGTACTCGTGACAACCCCACGGCAACCTGCGAGGCGATCGACGCACTGTCTGCAAACCCGTCCTGGCGCTCGATGGCTCCGATGGCTGCTGCCCGCGGCGACATCAACTCGGTGATTCTTCCGGACGGCAAGGTTCTGGTCGTGGGCGGAGGCGAGCATCATCGCTACACGGCGCCACGGCTCAAGCCCGAGCTCTACGATCCGGCGACTAATACGTGGACTACGATGGCTCCTGAGCGTTTCGGCAGGATGTACCACTCAACGGCCGTGTTGCTTCCGGACGGCCGCGTTCTGTCTGCCGGCCAAGACAACCTCGATGGGACGGCACCCGAGAGCGGAAAGTGGGGCGAGATCTTCAGCCCACCATACTTGTTCCGAGGCAAGCGCCCGGTCGTTCGCGGCGTACCTGCCGACGCTGACTACGACTCGACGATCCCGATGAGAGTCAAGAAAACCAAGGCCGCGAAGGTCGGGCGTGTCGTTCTCATCGGCCTGTCGGCGGTGACCCATTCGCACAATTCAGGTCAGCGGTACGTCCCGCTCGAATTTACGCCGACCGGGAAACGGACTCTGGAGGCAAAGATCACAGCCAATGCCAATCTCGCTCCTCCAGGGTATTACATGCTCTTCGTCCTCAACGACAAGGGGGTCCCTTCGGTGGCTCAGATCATCCGGATCAACCTCGGCTAGATTAGGCTCGTGAGGAGCCGATCCGCCGCGGACCGCGCGGTCGATCAGTGCGGTTCCGCGCCCTTCGAACCTGCTCGGGCCGTGAGATCCACCGAGCTCCAATTGACTTACCGGGTGAATTCGTTCGCGGTAGAGAAGGAGGCAGGCGATTGAACCAGCCCAGACATTCAGTCCTGATTCAAACGACGGTCCTCCTCCTGATGTTGGCGCTCTGCCCAGACGCGCCCGTCATGGCCGGCCGAGGAGAGATCCGCCCTGCTGAGGATCGCAATCCGGATCCCTCGGTCTTCTCTACCCGGCTTGTCGCCCGGCCCTCGAGGCTCGATCTCGATGGTGATGGAACCGCGGAAGAGGTCTGGTCTTTCAATGGCTCCCTGCCAGGACCCGAGATCCGCGTCAAGGTCGGTGACACGGTTCGCGTGCGGTTCAAGAACAAACTGCCGGTTGCGTCCACCATCCACTGGCACGGTATCGAGCTGACGAATCGTTCCGATGGCACCGTCGTCAGCCAAAACGAGGTGCCGCCAGGGGGGTCGTATCGCTACGAGTTCACCGTGACACGTCCCGGAGTCTTCTGGTACCACCCCCACATCCGACCGAGCAATCAGGTCTTCCGCGGTCTCTACGGCTCGCTGATCGTCACCGACCGGAGCGAGAAGAAGCTCGCCCGTCTCGGCGTCATACCGCGCCGTCAGGAGACGCTGGTCCTGACGGACATCACGATCTGCAAGGAGCCGGAAGCCAACGACGAGATGACCTACCCGGAGGATCCGGCACTGCCATGGGCGGGAGACGGCCCATTCCCGGGGCACGCTTTCGCGCCGACGCCCCGTGAGCTGTGCGAGACGCCTCTGACGCCCGAGGGCCGGCGCGGAACGGTTCCGCTCCCGGCCGGCTCGATCCCCAACGTCCAGTCGCGCCGGAACTGCCTGGAGGGAGGCGACGCTCCGCCGTGCCGAGTCAACGTGGGGCAGCTGGTTCTCTCCAACGGCAGGGTTGCCGGCGCCCGCGACGGCTCTCCGACGGCTCCCGGCGAGCTCGCAGCGGATGCCCGACCGATCGCCGTCGGTGCTGGCGAGGGCCTGCGACTGCGGCTGATCAACGCATCTCTGATTCGTTACTTTCGTCTGCTGTTGACGGACGCCAACGGCAATCCGGTTCCCGTCTACCGGATCGGCGGTGAGGGCGGTCTCCTCAACCGAGCCCGTCTCGAAGGCGGACTGGAGCAGGGCCTCGACACCCAGTTCGACCGCGGTGAGATCGTCCTGGGACCGAGCGAGCGAAGCGACGTCGTCGTGGTGGCCGAAGGAGACGACGGAGACGTGCTGACCCTGTGGACGCGCGACTATCCCCACACCGGTCGGGGCTTCGCGTTCACGCCGACCCGGCCGGTCCTTCATCTTCGGATCGACGAGAGCCGAAATCCGGAGTCCGGGAGTGCCCTTCGAGAGCGGACCCGCCTTCTCAAGGATCCACGTGTCGACCGGCCGTTGGAGAACCTCAGGCGCAAGAGACCCGATGCGCGACTCGTCGACCCTCAGACACTCGCGGGCGCGCCACCCGGCTCGGCCAACTCGAGGATCCGCTTCACGAACAGCGTCGGCCCGTCGATCGACGACATTCCCGGCAACTTCGACGAACCGGCGAGGGGAGTCGACGACTTTCGCGACGTTCCTTTTCTCGCCACGTCGCGATTCGCTCGTGTCGGAGGTCTCCTCAATCTCGAGGTCGCCAACGAAACTTCCGCCCATCATGTCTTCCACCTGCACGGCTTCTCCTTCCAGCCGGTCCGCTTCAAGAGCGGAGGGAAGACGGTCTACAAGTTCAGGTACCCGGAGTTCGCGGACTCGGTGGACATTCCACCGGATCACACGCTGGAGTTCAAGATACGCTTGCAGGACCGGCCCTTCCGACCGGGTTCAAGCGTGGCGGGCGGCGCTATGGGACGCTGGCTCCTGCACTGCCACATCCTTCCGCACGGGGCGCTCGGGATGATGACCGAGCTGGTCGTCCTGCCGGCCGAGTAGTCGAGGGCGCCGAGAGCCCGCTCTCTCTCGGCGCACTCCTGCTCATCGTCGCGCCTCTGCCGAAGTTGGCGTCGTGGCTCCTGGAGGCATCCAAGCGACGACCGGAGCGGCGTGGAATCCTCGAAACCGCCAGGTAAAACCTCTTCCGTGTGCCGGCTGACGCGATCATCATCGATCTTCTGACCGACAGCGGCACCGGCACGATGAGCGCCAAGAAGGATGGCATGGCCAACATCGGCGGCTTTCTGTGCACCAATGATGATGCCGTGGCGAGCCAGGAAGAAGAGCTTCTCATCCTGACCGAGGGCTTTCCGACCTATGGC
>JAOTUP010000279.1 GCA_029863825.1 Acidobacteriota bacterium
GACGACTCCGAGACTAGGCTCCCTGCATGGCAAGCGGTCCTCGCTTCCATCTACTCATCGCACGCACCGCGTACCGTGGGACCGCACTGCGGCCTGCTCTCGTGGCAACCGCGCTGATCACCCTTGCCCTGCCAAGCCCTGGCATCGCCCAGCATCCGGCTGAAAGCCTCACCGGGATACTTTCGGTCCGCTGGGGCGATCCTCCAGCTTCTTCTGCAGAGCCAGCGCTTCTAGCCTTCGACCTGACAGAGGCGAATGGCGTCGTTTCAGAGCTCGCCATCGATGCCGAGACTTTGCGCCGCGCCGGGGGCATCAGTGCGATCAACGGGCGGGTCGTCGAAGTGCAACGATCCGGCGACGCTCGTGCCACCGCCGCTATCGCGGTCTCGGTGGTCTCGGCGCTGCGCGTGCTTTCCGAGGCCAATGAGACCTTCGCTCTCTCAGCGGCAACCGTCAGCGGTTCCAAACCGTGGGCGTCGATCCTCTGTAAGTTCGCGGACGACGCCAGCGAGCCGCAGGACCTTGCGTTCTTCCAGAACATGTACGCCAACGCCCCGGGACGACTGGATCACTATTGGCGGGAGGTTTCCGCGAATCAGATCGATGTCGTCGGCAGCATGGCGGCGGGCTGGTTCACTCTGCCGAAGCCTCGTGCCGACTACCTTCCGAATGGCAGTGTTGATCTGACGGCGCTCTTCTCCGATTGCACGGCGGCCGCGGACTCGGAGGTCGATTTCTCCAACGGAGCTGCCGGTTTCGAAGGCATCAACATGATGTTCAATGACCGCCTCGACTGCTGCGCTTGGGGAGGCACGCGCTACGCGACGCTCGACGGAGTGACGAAAGTCTGGCGGGTCACCTGGGAGCCGCCCTGGGGGTGGGACGACGAGGGCGTGATTGCGCACGAGATGGGTCACGGCTTCGGCCTGCCGCACTCGAACAACTGGGACGGTGACTCCTCCCCATATGACAACCCGTGGGACGTAATGAGTGCCGCCCAGGGATTCTGCGTCACCGACCCCATTTACGGACGTCTTGGCAAGCACACCATTGCTCATCACAAAGACTCACTCGGATGGATCGCACCGAGCGAGATCTATATTCCCGTCGCCAACGGAATCTACACCCTGACCATTGATCGGCTGAGCATCGAAACGACGGCAAACTACCGCATGGCTCGCATACCCGTGGGCACCACCGGGCGCGACTACGTAGTCGAAGTGAGGGAGCAGGTCGGAGGCTACGATGGCATGCTGCCGGGTAACGCTGTTCTCATATTCGAAGTCGATCCGGGCCGTCGCGAGCCCGCGTGGCTCGTTGATAGTGATCAGCCTCCTGCGAACTACGCCTCCAACGAGGGTTCGATGTGGAGAGCCGGTGAAACCTTCGAGGACCCAGACAATGACATCTGGATCTCGGTCGACGGTGCATCGCCAGAGGGTTTTACCGTCAGTCTCGGTTTTCGCAATCCTCCGGACCTCACGCTCGCGCCAACGGCGCTCGACCACGGTGAAGTCGAGGTCGGCAGCGAGAGCACCGCGATCGTCACCCTCACCAATCTCTCCACCGTCTTCGAAACGGCAGTCGTGAGCGCCACGAGCGTCTCCGAGGCGCCGTTCTCGCTCGATGCCGACGGCGGCGCCAGTCCCTGCGGCACATTGACACCGACCCTCGCAGCGACCGCTTCGTGCACAATGGCCGTGGAGTTCGCGCCGACAGCCGCCGGGATCGTCAACGCAACGCTCAGCGTCGACTCCAACGCAGCCGTGCCGAGTCTCGAGATAGCACTGACCGGCACCGGCGTCGTCGCCCCGTGTCCCTTCGCGGACCACGTGGTCCTGCCAGACGTGGTCGAGACAGGAGTCCTGGTCAGAGAAGCCTGTCTTACCATCACCGGCGGGCCATTCCAGATCGAGTCACCAGGCAACGTCACCCTCCTGGCCGGTGAGTTGGTCATCCTGCAGGACGGCTTCACTGTCGGCACCGGCGCCGCACTCACCATCGAGATTCAATGACTTCCCGAGGCGCTTGGGCTCCGGGCGGCTCGACCGGCGGAGCTCACGGCGGCGACGATTGCCACCACTGAGTCGATGAAGAAAGAGAATCCCAGAGCAGTGCCAGCACCTCCCTCAGCGAGTTCTTGAACCGCGCGCCGGCAGGCGCCACGACTCCGACGACGCTGGCTTCGGGAAAGTTCCGGCGGAAGATCCGCCCAGCGCGGACAACATGATAGCTGTCGGTGACGACCAGGACATCCTTACACCGGATCAACTCAGCGCTGAAGCGGGCGTTCTCGGTCGTGGTGCTCGACCGTTCTTCGAGCACGACAGCCGACGGCACGAGGCCGAGATCAGCCGCGTGCCGCGCCGCAACGAAAGCTTCCGACGGCTTTCCCCCGCCTGAGAAGACGACGATTGGGGCTCGTCCCTGACGCCAAAGGTCGACGGCCTTCTGCACTCGACGAGCCAGGTGGCCGGAGGGCGATCCATCGGCGAGCACCCGACATCCGAGGACGACGATGGCGTCGACATCTCCTGAGGGTGAGACCCGTCGCCCCCATGAATCGAGAGCCAAGGCGGCACCGAGCCAGAGCACCACGAGACCCAGAACCAGGAGGAACACGATGAGCATCGGCCCCGAGCTTGGCACAGGTTGTCGTGCCGCCACGCATCTTCCGATCGCCACGAGAAGCGGTCCCGGTTCAGCCGAGAGGCCCTTCGAGTCCGATCGCCCGACCTTTGCCTGGGAGCTCTACCTGCAACTGAAACCGACCCTTGATCCAGCGCACGCTCTAGAAGCCCGCCAGGAGGGTCCACCATAGCCGCGAGTGAGAGCAATCAGTCGACGGTCGGCTACGCGCACATCGTCCCGGTCAACCTGGCGGCGAATCTGCTGATGACGATCGAGGCCATCGTCGGACTCTTCGGCCTCGCTCTCGGCACTGGCCTCATCTTCGCGCGCTTCTCTCGACGAACACCCCGGGAGCGATCCAAGCTGGCCCACCAGAGCACGAGTTTCGCTCTCGCTTGCGGACAACAACCTGGCGCGTCGAGCTGCGCGACCTCGAAGCCCATACAATGAACACTCAACAGGGAATCATCATGCCTCATATCCTGTCCATTCTTCTTCTCACGCTCTTTCTCTACCCGGTCGCCGTTGCCGCCGAAGTTCTCGACTCGAGCGCTGGTGGATTCACTTCACAGAGCACCGCAACGATCGCCGCGTCCCCGGCCGAGGTCTACGCCAAACTGGTTCAGGGAGTCGGCGTCTGGTGGAGCTCCGACCACACGGTCTCGGGCAAGGCGGCCAACCTGCAGATTGATGCCACGCAAGGGGGCTGCTTCTGCGAATCCCTGCCTACCGGCGGCAAGGTGCAGCACTTGTCGGTCGTGCACGCCGATCCTGGCCGGCTCTTGAGGATGCAGGGCGGCCTGGGGCCACTGCAGTCTGAAGGTGTAACCGGAAGCCTTTCATGGGCGCTGGCAGAGATCGACGGGGGAACGCAAGTGACCGTCACCTACGCGGTCGGCGGCTACGTTTCCGGCGGGCTGGACGCCTGGGCCGAGGGCGTCGACCGGGTCGTCAATGACCAGCTCGCGCGGCTTGCGCGGTACGTTGCAACCGGCGATCCAGAGGAACCTTCTGCAGAGCACAATCCTGGCGAAAAGGTCGATTGATGACGGAGCCGACTCCCGTGCCCCGTCGGCTCGAAGAAATCGACTGGTCCACCTGGCAGGCAGTCGACAAGGCGACGCTCCTGTTCGTGATCCGCGACCACGAAGTGCTTTTGATCCGCAAACAGCGCGGCCTTGGCGCCGGCAAGATCAACGCACCGGGAGGACGTCTCGATGACGGCGAGTCGCCGCGCGAGGGAGCAATCCGGGAAGTGCAGGAGGAAGTCTGCGTGACGCCGCTCGACCCCAACCACCGTGGCGAGCTCTTGTTCCAATTTATCGACGGCTATTCGATCCATGTGTGGGTCTTTCTCGCCACGGACCATCGTGGAGAGGCCTGCGCAACGGACGAGGCGATCCCCCTGTGGACACCGCTGGATGCAATCCCCTACGACGAGATGTGGGCCGACGATCGCGTGTGGGTACCCGAGATGCTGGCTGGCCGGC
>JAOTUP010000280.1 GCA_029863825.1 Acidobacteriota bacterium
GCATGCCAGACATACTCCGAACTCTCCTCCGCCCGGCTCGGTTCTTCCACCTGTCGCTCGCCGTGATTCTGGTCGCTGCGCTCACCGCGGGATGTGCAGAGCCACCTGTCGTCGAGGAAGCGCTAGTGTGCCCGAGCCCGATCGCGACGGTCGAGCCTGCCGCGCCGCCGATGCCTTCCTGCGACAACGAGAAACTGACATCCTACGATGCGCTCCTGGTGGTGACGCCCCACCCGGATGACGAGGTGCTGGCGTTTGCCGGTCTCATCACCGAGTACCTCGCGCAGGGCAAGCCGGTCGAGGTCGTCGTGAGCACCGACGGCGACGCCTACTGCAACGCGTGTCAGTTCTGGAAGAACTCGTCGGTGACCGGCGCCACCTGTAGCGCCGAGGATCTGTCCAACTTCGCCACGCCGGAGATCGACAGCTTCGCCGAAGTGCGTCACGCCGAGAGCAGGGCGGCGCTCGAGATCCTCGGTGCCGGCCTACCGACGTTTCTCGGCTACCCGGATACCGGATTGGCCGCTGCCTGGGCCAACTTCGAGAATGATGAGCTGGACAAACGGGTCACGCGCTCGGATTTCTCCGCCTGCGCGGGCTGCGAGACCTGCGGCGAAGGCTACGGCGGGGGACCCGAAACCGATCTTTCGGCCTCGGCGCTCATCGAGACAATCACTGCGCGGCTCTCGGCGACACCCGAAGGCACTCTCGTCGCCACCACCCACTGGCTCGACGGCCACGGCGACCACGCGGCTCTCGGCAACTTCGTCAAGACGATCAACCAGGATCTTTCGTCCCCCAGGGCGATCGCCTTCGGCGTGATCCACGCCCACACCGCCAAGGACACTCCGCACTCGGACTGCTGGTACCCGGGGCCGCAGGCGTTGGCCTGCCCGTGCGCCGTAGAGGACTGCGCCTCGCAGGATCCCGGCTGGATCGCCCGCCTGAGAGACCACCGGTACCGGCCGGAGTGGCCGGCGGCGCTGCCCGACGACGCCGACTACGGCCCGGAGACGCAGCTGTGCATCGCCGAGGACCTTTTCCGCGGCGAGAACGCCAAGAAGCTCGCGGCAATCGAGTCGTACGCGTCACAGCTCGGCTTCGCCGCCCGCGACGGCGCGATGCCGGCGGCGCTGGGCGGCCTGATGGACTGCAACGGGTATCTCATTTCCTTCGTGCGCAGCACCGAGGCGTTCTTCCTCTTTGAGCCCGACAAGACGGCGACCTAGCGGCCCGTGTTAGACGGGGGTTTACAGCGCGTATGCAGGGCGCGGGGACGAGTCGGTGCAGTGGCAGCGTCTGCGACTTTGCCGCTTCGGGCGCTGGGTAGGATGGTGTCAGTCTCCTGGCACGATCTTTCGGTGCGCTGCCGCAAGCCGACAGGCGAGCCGAGACAACCGTGGCTCACGCGTCGTCCGCTTTCGATAATCGTGACCTGGCCGGAGCAATCTGTCGCGTGGCGCCGGCCGTCGCGCGTCTCCTACGGTTTGGCCGCCTGTTGTGCAGTGGCCATCCTCGTCACGTCCTGCCAAGTACGCGAGGCGGGTTCGGTGGCCGGGACGAGCGAGCCGGCGGCCCTCGAGCAGACCAGTTCCGTCCACGTCATCCCCGGCGATGGGCCCCGCACGGTGCGCCGCGAAGTCGGCCTCGATGTCCTGCTGATCACGGTCGATACGCTGCGGGCCGACGCGCTCGGCGTTTACGGCAACAGGCATGCAGCCACACCGTGGATGGATCGCCTCGCTGCCGCCGGCGTGCGCTTTGAAAATGCACGCGCTCACAATGTCGTGACGCTGCCGTCGCATGCGACGATTCTCTCCGGTCTCTCTCCGCTGAAGCACGGTGTCCGGGACAACTCCGGGTTTCGCTTCCCGAGTGAGGCGGAGACCCTGGCGACCCTGCTCGAGGCCGAGGGTTATCGCACCGGGGCCTTCGTCAGCGCCTTTCCACTCGACTCCCGCTTCGGCCTGGCGAGAGGATTCGATGTCTACGAGGACAGCTTCGTCGACACCGGCATCAAGCCCGCCTTTTTCGAACAAGAGCGCCCGGGCTCGGAGACCGTGGCGCTCGCGAAGCGCTGGCTCGAGGTGGTGGACGAACGGCCCTCGTTTGCCTGGGTGCACATCTACGAGCCGCACTTTCCCTACGCGCCGCCTGCGCCGCTCGCCAGTCGCTTTATGAACGATCCGTACCTCGGTGATGTGGCTGCCGCTGACGCTGCACTCTCACCGCTCCTGCAACCACTCCTCGAGGCGGCCGACCGCGGCAACACGCTGGTCATTCTGACTTCGGATCATGGTGAGTCACTCGGCGAGCACGGTGAGGCGACGCACGGGATCTTCGGCTACGAGGCCGCTCTGAAGGTGCCCCTCGTTCTCTATCAACCACGTCTCCTGGGGCCGAAACTTGTTTCCGGGCCGGTTCGTCTGGTCGATATCCTGCCGACGGTTCTGGACGTGCTGTCGATTCCCGTCCCCGGGGATCTCGACGGCGGAAGTCTCTTGCCGATCGCCGCGGGCGTTTCCGTCGAGGACATAGGCGAAACCTATTTCGAGGCACTTTCAGGACAGCTCAATCGAGGGTGGGCGCCGCTTCATGGCGTCATCCGGCGAGGATGGAAGTACATCGACTTGCCGATTCCGGAGCTCTACGAATTGACTGAGGACCCAAACGAAGAGATAAATCTGGCGTTGCGAGAGCCGGGGCAAGCGAAGGAACTAGGCGACCTGCTGCGGAACCTTCGCGCGTCGGATGCCGGAGTGACGCCAAGAGCTGAAAGTGCCGAGACTCGCGAGCGTCTGCGGAGCCTCGGATATCTGGGCGGCGGATCTTCTCCGGTCAAGGAGAGCTACTCCGAGGACGACGATCCGAAGCGGTTGATTGCGCTCGACTCGATGCTGCGCGAGATCACCGGCCTCTACGAGCGTGGCGACCTCGAGCGGGCGCGACTGCGCTGCCGGGAGTTGGTCCGCCGTCGCCCCGGCATGCGAGTTGCCCTCATGCAGCTCGGGCAGATCGAGCGCGACCTGGGAAATCTCGACGCCGCTGTCGACGCCATGCAGGCGGCGCTGACGCTCAATCCTGAGGACACGACGACTCTGGCGGTGCTGGCGTCCTATCTCGTCCAGGCCGGACGCGCGGGAGATGCGGCGGCGCTGACCGAGCCTCACTTTCGGCAGACGCGACCGGATGTCGACGTGCTCTTCTCCCGGAGTCTCGCCCTGGCCCGGATCGGGAAGGTGGAGGAGGCGCTCGCCGCGCTCGAGAAAGCTCGCGATGTGGACCCCGGCAACCCGATGGTGCCAGTCTATTTTGGCACCGTCTACTTGATGGATGGTCGGCGCAGCCAGGCCCGCTCCTCGTACGAAGAAGCGCTTGCCTTGAACCCGAACACGGTTCGCGCCCACACCTCGCTGGCCATTCTGGCGAGCGAAGAGGGCCAAGTCGAGGCTTCACTTTCGAATTGGCGCAAAGCGGTGGCCCTCGATCCCCGCGAGCACGCCAAGCTCTTCGCTGTCGCCGGTCGCATGTGGAGCGCAGGGCAGAAGGCTCAGGCGCGTCCGTTGCTGGAGCTGTTTGTGGAGTCGGCCCCCCCGGAGACTTTCGGCAAGGAGATCGGGCGCGTCCTCGACCTGTTAGCCGCTGGCGACTAGGTGGCCTGGGAAGCCGCGAGCTATCCGACTAAGCCCCGGTCGTGGTCCAGCGGAACATCGATCGGAACAGCTCCTTGAAGGTCACGGTGGCATTGTCGATCAGCGGCTTTGCCCAGAAGCCAATCGCCAGGATATATCCCAGGGTCGCGTACAGCAGCATCATGCCGACTCGCAGCCCGAAGTGATCGCCGAGCCAGCCGACCAGGAGCGATACCACCGCGCCGCCGATGATTCCTGTGCACAGGATTCCTGAAAAGGAGCCGTGATGCTGGGCGACGGAGTTGAGAGCAAGCGAGAAGATCACCGACCACATGACCGACAGGAAGAAGCCGACAAGTATGAAGGAGTAGTAGGCGACCTGGGGGCTTCCCAACAAGGCAGCGGTCAAGGCGAGGATGGCACCGGCGGAGAAGCCGACGAGCACTTTGCGACAATCGAAGAGCTTCAGCAGCAGCAGCCCGAGCAG
>JAOTUP010000281.1 GCA_029863825.1 Acidobacteriota bacterium
CCGGTCCCGCAGGGCTGACGACCGCATATGAGCTTCTGAAGAGGACGTCCCGGGTGCCGGTAGTGCTCGAGCGTTCCGAGCGCCTCGGCGGCATCTCCTGCACTGTCAACTACAAAGGCAACCTCCTGGACGTTGGTGGTCACCGGTTCTTCTCGAAGTCCGACCGCGTGATGCAGTGGTGGCTCGAGATGCTGCCGATAGAGCGATTGGCGAGCGACCAGCTCTCGATTGCCTACCAGGGCAAGCGTCATTCGATGGCGGTAGAGAAGTCCGAAGTCGATCCCGAACGCGACGACAGGGTGATGCTGGTAAGGTCGCGAAAAAGCAGTATCTACTTCGAGCACAAGCTCTACGACTACCCCCTGGCGGCTCGGTCTCCTGGGCCGGGAGCTCGAGGAGCAGGGCAACGATCGCGTGGGCCAGCAGGAGCTGCCGGGCGACTATGAAAGCGAGGATCTTCATCTCGTCGCCACAGGAGCTGATGAAAAAACCACCCTCGACCGAGATGTCTGGAGGGTGGTGTGTGCTTAGATGGTGGAGGCGGCGGGAGTCGAACCCGCGTCCGAAGAACGCGTCCCTCGAGTGTCTACGTGCGTAGCCTTTGATTCGGGGTTCTCGTCGACTGCGGTGTGGACAAAGGCGACCGATCGCAGGCGACCAGCCTCGAAATGTATCCGGGCTCAGCTCGAGGCCAACTGAGCCGTTCAATCCGTATCAATGACGCTCACGTCGCGCGCGACGGATCACGCTCGCGGGTGAACGGGCGGCTTAATTAAGCAGCCAGAGCCAAGTTATCGTTGGCAATTATAGGGTTCCGTTTGAAACGAGCGGAAACTCGCACACGCGACCCGAGAACCGCCATGTTCCCCGTCGAATCCGGAACGCCCCCATCAGTTTGATTTGCAAAGAACCGCCGGTTCCGTCGAGGAACCGCCTGCTCTGACTGTAACAGCCGCCGGACGTCCGACTATTCCACCAGCCGTTGGGCTGCTGTCTGGCGAACGAGACCGAGGGCAGGGGTCGCGGCGGCTGAGAAATTAAGAGACCGCGCGGCACTCAAGGGGCGGAGGCGGCCAGCCGGGACGCACCGCGTATCCGCGTCACCAGATCGCCATAGCGCCCCGCGTGCTTGGCGTAGAGGGGCTCGACGAGGCGTCGGAAGGTCTCGGGATTCTCCACCTCGGTGATCTCCGCCCCTCCCTGTGTGACCTCGCGGATCGCGACCTCTTCGTACTCGGCCCAGAAGATCCTCTGGTCACGCGCCGACTCGCGGGCCGCCGCTCGCAGTTGCTCTTGCTCGTCATGAGACAGGCGCTGCCAGGCCTGCCGCGCCACGAGCACGACGTCCGGGATGATGGCGTGGCGATCGAGCGAGTAAAAAGAGGCTGCTTCGAAGTGGCGCTCGGAGCGATATGACGGCAGATTGTTCTCGGCCCCGTCGATGGCTCCGGTGTGAAGACTCGTGTAGACCTGCTTGAAGCCGAGGGCGACCGGGGAGGCGCCGAGTGCCGCGACCATGTCGCGCATCACCTCGGAGCGCTGGACTCGTATCTTCAGCCCGGAGAGATCGCCGACCGTGCGCACGGGTCTCCGGCGGTTGTAAAAAGATCGCGCCCCGGCGTCGTACCAGGCCAGCGGCACGAAACCCGCCACCTCGAGCGCCGCCGTGATCTCCTCCCCGATGTCACTGTCCAGAACACGCCACAGATGCTCGCTGTCGTCGAATAGGAACGGGAGCGCCAGGACGCCGGCCAGGGGAGCAAACTCGGCCAGCGGCGCCGCCGATGAGCAGGCCATCTCGAGGCCGCCGAAGCGGAGCTTCTCGAGCGTCTCCTTCTCATTGCCGAGGACGCCGCCGAGTTGCAGATCGATCACCAGCCGGGCGGAGAGATCAGGATCGGCCGCCACCAGTCCGGCGAACCGAGTCAACCCGCGCGCGGTTGGATAGGTTTCGAGATGAACGTTCGAGAGCACCCAGCGCTCCGGGCCGTCGGCCGGCTGTCGCCCGCAGGCGATAGATAGCAGCAGGAGTCCGACGCCTACGAGCGCCAGGAGGCAACGAGATCGGGCAGCCATAGCGAGAGCTCCGGGATGAAGGTGACGAGGATGAGCACGACCAGCATCGCGACGTAGAACGGCATGAGCGCCCGCGAAGCCTCTTCGATCGAGATCTCGCCGACGGCGCAACCGACGAAGAGTGTACTGCCGACCGGTGGTGTGCACAGTCCGATGCCGAGATTGAGCAGCAGGATGATCCCGAACTGCACCGGATCCACGCCGAGCGGCTCGACGACCGGCAGCAGTATCGGCGTCAGAATGACAATCAGCGCGGCCATGTCCATGATCGCGCCCAGTGCGAGGATCATCACGTTCAAGAGCAGCAGGACGACCACTCGCTGGCTCGAGATCGCAGTGAGGGCTGCCGCCAGGATCTCCGGCACGTGCAAGTAGGTCAACGCTTCGCCGAAGGCTGCGGCGGTGCCGATCAGGATGATCACGATGCCCGACGTGCGCGAAGCCCGTTTCAGAACGCGCCAGTAATCGGCGGCTCCAAGAGAGCGATAGATGAATGAGGAGGCAATGATCGACCAGACGACGGCGATGATCGCCGACTGGTGGGCCGGAGCCCAGCCCAGGGCCAGGGGAACGACGATGATGAGCGGCGTGACGAGCGCCGGGACGCCACTTGCGGCGATGCGCAGTGCCTGCCGCGAGGACACGATCTCGCCGCGGGGATAGCCGCGACGCGAGGCGACCACCGCGGAGAGCGTCATGAGCGCAGCGCCGACGAGGAGGCCCGGCACATAGCCGGCCAAGAAGAGGGCCTGGATCGACACCGTTCCACCCGCGGCGAGCGAATAGAGGATCGCGTTGTGCGATGGAGGCAGGATGATGCCCTGAGTCGAAGAGGCGATGGTGACGGCGACCGAAAAGCCACGGTCGTAGCCGCTTCGCACCATGGTCGGGATGAGCACCGGCCCGATCGAGGCGGTATCGGCGACGCTCGAGCCGGAGATGCCGCCGAAAAACATCGAGGCGACGACGTTGACCATGGCGAGTCCACCGCGCACGAACCCGACACAGACGTTCGCCACGTCGACGAGACGTCGCGCCATGCCGCCGGAACTCATGATCTCGCCGCACAGGATGAAGAAGGGAATTGCGAGAAGCGTCGGCTCGGCCATCTGGGTGGCAATCTTCTGCACGACCGAGAGCGCCGGTCGCCCGGAGGCGAAGAAGAAGGCAAACGACGCCAGACCGAGGGCGAAGGCGACCGGAACTCTGAAAAGCAGGAGGACGAGAAAGCAGCCGAGGACGAGCGCCAGCAGCGCCGGATCGCTCACGCGACGTCCGGACCGGAGTGGGAGCCGGTTTCGACGGTGCGTGCATGAAGCTGCCAAAGGCCGATGCCGGCGATCAGCAGACCGGCAACAGCGACCGGCTGGTACTGCAATGCGGCACTCCAGCCGGTGCCCGGCAACGTGTTGTCGAGGATGCCCACGAGTCGCCATCCGTAGATCGACAGCAGGCCGCCGAAGACGGCGACCGCCAGCGGCGGGACTGTGGCCACGATTCGGCGCATGCGAGGCGCGAGCCGGCTGGCGACGACGTCGACCGCCAGATGCAGGCCTCGGGCGAGACAGTAGCTCGCGCTC
This sequence comes from Acidobacteriota bacterium, assembly GCA_029863825.1. Taxonomy (GTDB): domain Bacteria; phylum Acidobacteriota; class Thermoanaerobaculia; order Multivoradales; family JAHEKO01; genus JAOTUP01. The sequence goes on from JAOTUP010000281.1 coordinate 3,657, forward strand.
AGCATGCCGAACCAGACCATGAGCAGGGCCTGGATCTCATCCAAGGCGGCGAAGGATCGCTGCCAGAGCATCCAGGCGACGAGCTCGAAAGTGGCGTTGACGGCAAGAAGCGCCAGCAGAATCGCGGTGGCCGCTTCCAGGATTGCTCCCAGGGCGCGAGGCATGAGGGATGTATTGTAGCGACATGACGGAGGACGCGCGGTCGCGAATGCTGGCAGCGTTCGAGCGCCGTTTCGGCGCCCGGCCGCAATGGCTGGTGCGCGCTCCGGGTCGGGTGACGCTGCTCGGCGCCCATGTGGATTACGTCGAGGGCTGGGTTCTTCCGGGCGCTATCGATCGCGCCGTCTGGCTCGCCGCCCGTCCGGCGAGGGGCGCGGCCGGGACCGTCGAAGCCTCTGACCTCGGGGAGGTCGGCGAGCTCGACCCGTTGCGGCTGCCACGACCCCTA
>JAOTUP010000282.1 GCA_029863825.1 Acidobacteriota bacterium
CATATGCGCAAGTTCAGCGACGGCGACGTGATTCGCATCGAGCCGTTTCGCGCGCGCGCGTTCCCCGTCTTGAAGGACCTTGTCGTCGATCGCTCGCCGTTCGACAGCATCGTTCAGGCCGGCGGATTCATCTCGGTCAACACCGGCAGCGCCTCGGAGGCCAACGAGATCCTGGTGGCGAAGGAAAGCGCCGAGCGTTCGATGGATGCCGCCGAATGCATCGGGTGCGGAGCGTGTGTCGCGCAATGTCCCAACGGTGCGGCGCAGCTTTTCACCTCGGCGAAAGTGGCTCATCTGGCGCACCTGCCGCAAGGGCAGCCTGAGCGCTACCGGCGGGTTCGCAACATGGTCGAGATCATGGAGTCCTATTTCGGCAGCTGCTCCAATCTTCGGGAGTGCGAGGCAGTGTGCCCGAAAGGCATCTCCATCGACTTCATCGCCGAGATGAATCGCGACTATCTCAAGGCGCAGTTCAAGCCCTGAGCGTGGCGCCGATCGCCCCAACAAAGGCCGCGCTGGCGCAGTCAGGATAGGCTTTGCTTGGAGAGCACGCCGTGAAAGCGTACCCGCGCATCCTCGGGCAGCTCGTTGTGTTGATCGTGGTCGCGTGCGGCATTGAAGAAGAGCCGCTGCCGCCGACCGCGCAGCCGGAGATCCCCGCCATGTTGCGCGCCGACCTCGAGGCGCTTGCGGACCCGGCCGACGGGAAAGGTTCGGCATGGTTGGTACCGAGCGGATCGGATGTGCCCGCCGTCGCATCTCAGGCCGGTCGTTGGGAGATCGTTTTTGAGGCGGCCGAGTCGGGCATCGGGGTCGGTGGGGCGGTGTATCTGCAGATCTCGCCTTTCTGGGGGTGGAGCACACCGCAAGTCGTGGCGCCGCAGGCCGTCGGCTTCACCGAGGTGACGGCCTCGGCAGACGGCGTGGAGCTCGAGGTTGCGACTCTCGATGAGCAGCTGCTGCGCATCGTCGTCGGCGGACGACCGCTGGCCGGCGGAGAGCGCATTCGCATCGTCTATGGGGCGGGGCCAGCGGGAGCGCGGGCGGACCGTTTCGCCGAGAGTCACTCTCGCTTGTGGATTGCGGTAGACGGCGACGGAGATGGTCGACGAGTTCTTCTTGGCGACTCACCGTCGGTACCAGTGGTTGCCGGCGATGCGGCGAGGCTGGTGCTGCACCTGCCGTCGACCGCCCGTCCCGGCCAGCGTGTGGAGGTGACGGCAGCGGTTCTCGACGCCTCCGGCAATGCAGGGCCGGCCGGCGTCGGCGAGATGAACTTGCAAATCGCCGTCGACGGTGCCGTGCCGGGGACGACACCGGGCGCGGGGTTCGATGAACGTGGGGTTGCAGCGCAGCTGATGGAGGTGCCGGAAAGTGGCGTGCTGCGTGTCCGGGGTACGGTCGGAGACGGCATCGACGCAGCAAGCAACCCGCTCGTCGTCGGTGACAGTCCGCGTATCCTGTGGGCCGATTTGCACGGGCACTCCGCCTTGTCGGACGGCACAGGGAGTCCAGGTGACTATCTCGCCTATGCGCGTGACGTCGCGGCGCTGGATGTCGTGGCGCTGACCGACCACGACCATTGGGGTCTCGAGCCGTTGGCCACTCACCCCGAGCTCTGGGATGAGACGCGGCGGCAGATCGAGCTTTTCAATGAGCCCGGCCGGTTTGTCGCCCTCGCGGGATACGAGTGGACGAGCTGGATCTACGGTCATCGGCACGTCCTTTACTTCGACGGCGAGGGGGAGATCCTGAGCTCGGTCGACCCGCGCTACGAGCATCCGCGGCAGCTCTGGAGAGCGCTGCGAGGTACCGCGACGCTGACCTTCGCCCATCACTCGGCCGGCGGTCCGATCGCAACGGACTGGAGGATCCCTCCCGATCCGGAGCTCGAGCCGGTGACCGAGATCGTCTCGGTGCATGGCAGCAGCGAGGCCCCCGACTCGCCATTCTCGATCTACCGGCCGCTCCCTGGGAATTTCGTCCGCGACGCTCTCGGTCGAGGCTACCGGTTGGGGTTTCTGGGCAGTGGCGACAGCCACGACGGACATCCGGGACTCGCCCAGCTCGCGTCGCCGCGTGGTGGCGGTCTGGCGGCCATCCTGAGCGAAGAGCTGACGCGTGAATCGGTACTCGAGGCCGTGCGCGCGCGGCGAGTGTACGCGACCAACGGACCGCGCATCGTGCTCGAGACGGAGCTCGACGGGCACCCGATGGGAGCCAGCGTGCGGCCGCGAGATCGCGCCGAGCTGGCGCTCGGCATCACGGCGGTGCAACCCCTTTCAACGGTCGAGATCGTGCGCGCGGGTCGGGTGGCCGAGGAGCTCGAGTGCGGCGGCCTGCTCGAGTGCCGTGGTCGACTCCAGGTGATCGATCTCGAAGCGGGTGAGTACGTCTACATTCGTGCGATTCAGACTGACGGTGGGGCCGCGTGGTCGAGTCCGTTCTTCGTCGACTGAGCGAGCCCCGACGGTGCGGAGACGGCGCGGGAGCTTTCTCGCGGTGCGTGGCGGCAGCTATCGCACGATGCTGAAGAACAGCTCGAGCACGCGCTTGACGATGGGCGTGAGGCGTCCCCGCATCCAGGTGTCGCCGGCCTTCTTGATGATCTCCGCCTGGGTCGGGTAGGGGTGGATCGTCTTGCTGATCTTGGCCAGGCCGATGCGGTGCGTGACGGCGAGGCACAGCTCGGCCAGCAGATCGCCGGCGTGCGGGGCGACCAGGGTCGCTCCCAGGATGCGGTCCTTGCCCCTGGCAATCTGCAGACGAAGGAATCCATCGTCGGCGCTGTCGAGGATCGCGCGGTCGATGTCCTGAAGAGGGATAGTCATCGTCTCGATCTCGTGACCCAGCTGTGTCGCCTCGCTGGCGCTCAAACCGACGTGGGCAATCTCCGGGTCGGTGTAGGTGCACCACGGGATGACCAGATCGCTGGCCTTCTTACGGCCGAAGAAAAGCGCGTTCTGCACCGCGATTCTCGCCAGCGCATCGGCGACGTGGGTGAACTTGTACTTCGATGCCACGTCACCGACGGCGTAGATGCGTCTGTTGGACGTGCGCAGACGGTCGTCGACTTCGACGCCGTGTCGCGACACGGTGACCTGCGCGACGTCGAGGCCCATGGCTTCGACATTGGGCGTTCTGCCGACAGCCAGCAGCAGCTCATCGAAGACGCTCTCGTGTGCGGTGCCATCGTCTCGCGTGAAGCGCACCGAGGTTGTGTCCGCCTGTCTTTCGACGTGCTGGATCGTGGCGCCGAGCTCGAGGCCGACGTCGTCGCGAACCAGAGCTTGCTGGACGATCGCCGCGGCGTCGGCGTCTTCGCGGATCAGCACTTGCGGCGCGATGTCGAAGGTCGTCACGCTGCTGCCGAAACGTGCAAACGCCTGCGCGAGCTCGCAGCCGATGGGGCCGGCACCGATCACTGCCAGTCTTGGAGGCAGGCTGGTGAGCGTGAAAACGGTTTCGTTGGTCAGATAGCCGGACTCCGCGAGTCCCGGAATCGGCAGGTCCATCGGCCGGGCGCCGGTGGCGATCACGGCGCGCCGAAACTCGAGTCGCACAGCGTCGACTTCAACCGCGTCGGAAGCGACGAACCTGCCCTCGCCGATGAAGACGTCGACACCCAGGTCGCGAAAGCGCGAGGCGCTGTCATGGTGGCTGATCTGGGCGCGCAGTCGGCGCATCCGCTCCATGACCGCTTCGAAGCGACCGTCTCGCGATACCGCCGGTGCACCGAAACGGCTCGCTCCCTCAGACGCCGAATGCCAGGCGCGGGCGGCGCTGACCAGTGCTTTCGACGGCACGCATCCGTAGTTCAGACAGTCGCCGCCGAGTAGTCTGCGCTCCACCAGGGCAACGCGGGCGCCGAGGCCGGCGGCAGCCGCCGCACTGACCAGTCCAGCCGTGCCGCCGCCGATCACCACCAGGTGGTAGCGATCCGCCGGCTTCGGGTTGGTCCAGTCGAGCGGATGGACGTTGTCCACCAGAGTCCGGTTGTGCTCGTCGAAGGGCTCGACGGTGGCTGTCAGGTCACGGTCCAGTGTGGATTGCGGGAACTCCTCAGGCATCAGCAA
>JAOTUP010000283.1 GCA_029863825.1 Acidobacteriota bacterium
CGCGGCGGTCGAGCGACCGAATCATCTCGTTGAAGGTTGAGGCGAGATCCGAGAACTCGTCGTCTTGGTCGTCTTCGATCTGAAACGTGTACTCGCCGCGGGCGACCGATCGCGCACCTTCATCGAGTCGTCGTAACGGCTCGCGAATAGAGACGAGAGTGAAATAGATGACCGGAAGACTCAGGCCGAGCGCCGAGATCGCAGTGATCCAGGAAAAAGTCCGCGCCTTGCGACTCGCCTCCGTAGATCGCTGGACATGCTCTTGGACCGTCGCCTCGGCAGCTGCGATCACGGCGTCGGAGCGATCGCGGAGGGCCGCTGAGAGGTCGACAAAACTCGCCAGTAAAAGCTGCTCCTCCTCTGATCCGGGCGCGACCGCTACAGCCTGCTCGGCCAGCGCTCGGAGCGGCAGAGCCTGCCACCGTTCGGTCAGAGCGGCCACCGCCGCCGACCCCGCCGCCGAGAGCTCGAGGGATTCGAGGTCGCCGAGGTGGCGGTCGAAGGCCTGGCGTATCCCGAGCACGCCTTCGGCGTAGTCGGGGTCACGAGTGACAAAGAGCTTGCGGGTCAGCTCGTCGAGCCGATCAAGTAGTCGACGCTGCTCGAGAGAGATTGTCACCGCGCGCTGCTCCGCTGCCGTGAGCTCTTCCTGAGTGGCCGCCAGCCGGTGCACGACCGAGAGGTCGTAGGTCAGGACTGCAACGAGAAGAACGACGAGAAGTGTCGAGGACGCGGCGAGCCTCGTCGTGATCTTCACTCGCCGTCCTCGTAGGCCTTGATCTTGTAGCGGATGGTACGAACGTCGAGTCCGAGAGCACGCGCCGCACGACTCTTGTTTCCATCCATACGCTTCATGGTTTCAAGGATCAGCATCCGTTCCGCGTCGGCGACGGTCGAACCCGCCGGAATGGTGATCGTATCTGAGCTCGTCGCTTCTCTCCGCAGGAACGGCGGCAAGTGGATCTTCTCGATCCATCCTTGACGCGCGACGATCGCCGCCCGTTCCAAAACGTTTCTGAGCTCGCGGACATTTCCCGGCCACTCGTAGGCGGTCAGCACCGACAGCGTCTCTTCGGACACGCCGTCGACGTCTGTGCGGTGCTTGTCATTGAAAAGACGAAGAAAATGGTGAGCGAGGAGCGGGAGGTCCTCGATCCGTTCGCGTAGCGGCGGCAGCTCGATCGTGAACACGCTGAGGCGATAGAACAGATCCTTTCTGAGAAGTCCCTCGGCGACCGCAGTCTCGGGATTGCAGTTAGTGGCCGCCAGGACGCGCACGTCGACCTCTGCCTCGCGGCGGCCGCCAACACGGCGGACGAGGCCGTCCTCGAGAACGCGCAGGAGTTTTGGTTGGACTCCTGGTGGCATCTCCGAGATCTCATCGAGGAAGAGCGTCCCGCCGTCGGCCATCTCGAAGTACCCGCTGCGCGTTGCAATCGCACCCGTGAAGGCACCTTTGGCGTGGCCGAAGAGCTCGCTCTCGGTGAGTGATTCGGGAATGGCGGCGGTATTGACGGCGACGAAAGGTGCTTTACTGCGCGCGCTCAAAGCATGCACCGTGCGCGCCGCCAGCTCCTTGCCGGTGCCGCTTTCGCCGCTGAGGATAGCTGGAGCCTCGCTTGCTGCAAGAGTCCCGAGAGCCTCGTAGACCGATCGCATCGCCGCCGACCGGCCGACGAATTCACCGAATCGGCCGGTTGCCGCCAGGGTTGTTTCGAGGTTTTCGACCGAGCGGCGTTGCGAAATCTCGCCGCGGGCGGCGTCGATGATGGCTACCAGCTTGTCGTAATCGATTGGCTTGGTGAGAAAGTCCGTCGCTCCGCGCTTGATAGCTTCAACCGCTGAGTCGACGGTGCCGTAGGCCGTGATGAGCACGACCGGACGGTGCCGGTCGCCCGACTTGAGCGTCTGCAGCAGATCGAGACCCGAGATGTCGGGCAAGACGACATCCGAGATGACGAGATCCGGAGGATCCTCCTCGACAAGCTCTCGGGCCGCCAGGCCGCTGGCGGCGGTCGAGATCGAGAAGCCTCGTTCCTCGAGGCGCGCCGACAGGACTTCGCGCATCGCGGCTTCATCATCGACGACGAGGATTCGGAGAGGTGGCAACGACATGACCGGAGCACGAGTCTAGCTTGCTCGGAAATATTTTCCCACTCACCGAATGGAGAAAGTCGATAACGGAGTGTGGGACCTATCCGGTGATGACCGTTCTCAGGGAAGCAGACATGGCATCAGCTTTGCTCTCTCTGTTTTCGAGGAGGAAGGTTGCCGTGTGGAAGAACAGTCCCGAGGAATCGTCAGCACCTGCGGCCGAGCCGGATCGACGTGAGGAGAGAAAGCCGTCCACACAGCGTGTCGCCAGCCTCGGGCCGTCGTTGGTCATCCGGGGAACGCTCTCCGGGCAGGAGGACCTGCTCATCGAGGGGCAGGTCGAGGGCGAGATCTCGCTGCGCAAGCACAGTGTCACGGTCGGGCCGAAGGGGCGAGTGAAAGCCGATATCTTCAGCAAGAGCATTTGCATCGAAGGGGAAGTCCAGGGCAACCTCTTCGGAGAGGATCAGGTGACCATCCGACGCTCCGGTAGAGTTCGGGGTAACGTCACGTCGCCGCGCGTGAGTCTGGAGGACGGGTCGAGATTCAAAGGAGCAATCGACATGAAGGCGCCACCGCCGGCCACGGATGCAGCCGGCGAGGATCCCGTGGAAGAGTCCGGGGGCACGGCAGGAAAACCCAGTGAAGCGAAGGTGGGGCCGCGAGCCGGAGATCGCCGGGGTCGTGCCATTGCGCAGAAGAGCTGAGATACTGGGTCTGGAGGATGAAGAGATGAGACATGTAGCAGTTCTGATGGGAGCAGTCCTAACCCTCGCTGTCGGCACCATGGCGTGTGCGACACGCGGATACGTGCGCACCGAAGTGGATCAGGCCGAGGACCGCAATGTGGAGCGAATCGACCTGATGAAGTCTCAGATCGAGGAGACGCAGACGGAAGTGGCGGCGCAGAAAGAACAGCTCGCGGGAGTGTCGGGCACGGCTCGCGAGGCGCTGGACCGCGCCATTGCCGCTGGAAAGTTGGCCGAAGGAAAGCTCCTGTACGAGAAAGTCCTGAACACCGACAAGCTGCGCTTCGGCTTCGACAAGGCTGACCTGAGTCCCGACGCCAAGGCCGAGCTCGATGTGTTCTCCCAAGAGCTCGTGCTGCGCAACGAGAATGTCTTCATCGAGATCCAGGGTCACACAGATGCGACTGGCAGCGCAGAATACAATCTGCGGCTCGGAGAGAACCGAGCCGAGGCTGTGCGCCGCTACTTGAGCGGCCAGCACGACATCCCGCTGCACCGGATGTCGGTGATCTCCTACGGCGAGTCGGCGCCGATCGCCGACAACAGCTCGCGAGAGGAGAGAGGCAAGAACCGCCGTGTGACGCTCGTCGTCCTGAAATAGAAATGCAGCGCCGGGCTGCGTGACGAGGTACCCCACCCCTTGCAGCCTTCCCCCGAACCGCCGTCCGGCGCTGCTTTTTCCCTCGCCTCCAGTCTGCATCGCGCGTCTTTCTAGAGCTGGAGCGCGGCAATAGCGGCAGTCATCCAGGACGCCAGCGCTCCACCCGCCATGGCGCGAAGGCCGAAACGCGCGAACTCGGCACGTCGTGTCGGCGCCAAGGCACCGAGGCCACCGATCTGCATGCCGACCGACGAGAAATTGGCGAAACCGCAGAGTGCATAGGCGGCGATGGCGATCGAGCGCTCGCTGAGTGCACCGGCCTGGATTTCGGTGGCGAGCGTGCCGTAGGCGACGAACTCGTTCAAAGAGAGCTGGATGCCCAGCAGGGTGCCGACCTGCCCGGCTTCCGCCCAGGGTACGCCCAGAAGCCAAGCCACGGGGCGAAGGAGAGTTCCGAAGAGAGTTCTGAGCGAGCCCGGGAAGATGCCCTCGTACTCGCCGGCGACCGGCGAGAAGCCGACGGTTGCGTAATCGACATACGCACCGCCGAGCACGCGCCCGTCCATCCACTGATCACAGTAGTGGAGAGCGGTGTCGACGACCGCCATCAGG
>JAOTUP010000284.1 GCA_029863825.1 Acidobacteriota bacterium
CCTCCACCGCATGCTGAACGAGTCGGTGACTCGCCTGCTCGAGGCTGAAAGCCCCGGTGCTGCGTGGCGTCAGGTCGTCTCGCCCGGCGATGTCGTCGGCGTCAAGAGCAACGCCTGGCGCCGGTTGCCGACGCCGCCGGAGCTGGAGCGGGCGATCGTCGAGCAAGTGACGGCCGCCGGCGTGAGGACCCAGGACGTTTCGGTCGACGACAGTGGCGTGCTCTCGAACCCGGTGTTCGAGCGCGCGCTGGCGCGTCCCAACGGCGCCCTGATCAATGTGCGGCCGATGCGCACTCATCATTGGTCGGGTCTGGGGACATGCTTGAAAAACATGATCATGTTCGTGCCCAGGCCGGCCGACTATCATGATGACGCCTGCGCCCGGCTCGGTGAGCTGTGGAAAGAGCTCGGCCTGGCGCAGAAGACCCGACTCAACATACTCGTCATGCTGACGCCGCAGTTTCACGGCGTTGGACCGCACAGTTTTTCGCCGCGCTTCGTGTGGCCGTACCGGGGATTGATCGTTGGCACCGATCCGGTGGCCGTCGATGCTACCGGGGCGCGCATCATCGAGGCGAAACGACGCGACTTTTTCGGCGAAGATCGGCCGATCAAGCCGCCGCCGCACCATATTCGACTCGCCGACACCCGCTACGGACTGGGCGTGGCCGATCCGGCGCGCATCGAGATCGTTCGCCTCGGCTGGCGGGAGGAAGAGCTCATTTGACGGTGCGGTGGTGGCGATCAGAGGGAGGCTCGCATGAAAGAGATCGATGAACGCGACGAACCGGTGGCCTATCACGAGCTGGGACGCCGCGAGCTCTTCAAGCGCTGGCTGCCGCCGGTCATAGCGGGGGCGTTTCTGGGTGGTGCTGGAGGCGTTCTGCACGGTCGACCCGGACGCCATCAGCCACCGGCGCGAGAAGGTCTGGGCGGAGTGAGTGACTGGCGGCCCGACCCGACCGCTCGCAGCCGGCTGGTCGTCGCCGCGGGGCAGGGGCCGGTCTCGAATCTACGCCGCGGTCTCGAGGCTTTCGGCGGGATCGGGAGCTTCATCCGGCCGGGCGAGAAGGTCGTGATCAAGCCCAATTGCGCCTGGGACCGCACGCCGGAGCAGGCGGCGAACACGAATCCCGAGCTGGTGGGCGAGTTGGCGCGGCTCTGTCTCGCTGCCGGCGCCGACACGGTCACCGTCCTCGACTCCACCTGTCACGATCCCGATCGAGCCTTCGATCGCTCGGGCATCGCCGCCGCGGCTCGCGGTGCCGGCGCACGCATCGCCCACCAGGGATCGGGCGGGACCAGCCGACTCAACCTCGGAGGCACGCGGCTCGGGGCCTGGGAGATCCTGCGGCCGCTCGCCGAGGCCGACCGGGTGATCAACGTGCCGATCGTCAAGCATCACTCGCTGACCAGCGCCACCCTCGGCATGAAGAACTGGTTCGGCGCCCTGGTCGGCAATCGCTCACAGCTCCATCAGCGGGTGCATCAGGTGTGCGCCGAGCTGGGTGTCGCATTCCGGCCGACGCTGACGGTCATCGACGCCACTCGCATCCTGACCGGCGGTGGGCCGACCGGCGGCTCGCTGTCGCTCGTGCGCTCGCTCGACCGCATCGCGGTGGCCACCGATGCGGTAGCAGCCGACGCCTGGGGCGGGTCGCTCCTCGAGCTCGACACGCACCGGTTGCCCCACCTCGAAATCGCTGCACGTCTCGATCTCGGCACTGCCGACTGGCGCTCTCTGGAAGAGGTCGTCTGAAGGTGGCTTCGATGCCGGGCTTCCGGGTCCGGGGCCGCCACGTGCGGCTCGCAAGCCAGGTGCTCTTTCTGCTCGCATTCACTGCCCTGTTCTGGACGCTCGCCTGGGTGCCGGCGGCCGGCCGTCTGGCGTCGAGCTTCCTCGCCCTCGATCCAACGACCGCCGTGGGTACGGCGCTCGCCGACTGGACGATTCCTCGCTGGAGCTGGATCGGTCTCGTGATTCTGGCGGCAACAGGCGTCCTTGGGCGGTTCTTTTGCGGCTGGATCTGTCCCCTCGGAACGCTGCAACAGTTCGTGTCCTGGGCGACCGGACCGCAGAAGCGCAAGGCGACCGAGCGCAATCGCTACCGGCGCTGGTTCGCGACCAAGTATGTGCTGCTGCTGGTGCTTATGATCTGGGCGCTGCTGGGTGCCAACCACTTCGGGTGGCTGGCGCCCATCCCTCTCCTGTCGCGCGCTCTTGCCGTCGGTGTACGTCCGCTGTGGCACGGCGGCGAGGTACCCGGCGGCTGGATCTCGTTCGGTCTCGCGGCCGCCATTCTCTTGGCCTCGGCCTGGATGCCGCGCTTCTTTTGTCGCGCCCTGTGCCCGACCGGCGCGTTGATGGGGCTCTTTGCCCGGCTAGCTCCGCTGCGTATCCGCCGCTCGGACACGGCGTGCACCGACTGCAACCTTTGTCTGCTGGCCTGCCAGGGTGCCGACGAGCCCCTGGGTCGACACCGGGTGAGTGAATGTCACGTTTGCCTCAACTGTCTCGATGCATGCAACGAGCAGAGTCTGAGCTACGGTGGTGTGTCGGCCGCCGAGCGTGCGAAGGCTCCGAAACTCGACATTGGGCGGCGGCGGGTCGTGCTCACCACCGTCGCCTCGGTAGCCATCGCTCCGGTGATGCGGGTGGCGGGCTCCGGCTTCGGTAGTCGGGCGTACGATGCCATCCGACCGCCGGGGGCGCTCGACGAGGGAGCGTTTCTGGCTCGTTGCATCACTTGCGGTGCGTGTTCGGCGGCCTGTCCTACCGGTGTGATCGCTTCCGACCTCGGGCGCACCGGAGTCGAGGGCCTTTTCACGCCTGTTCTCGGCATGCGACGCGGCTGGTGCGAGCCGTCGTGCATTCGCTGTACCGAGGTCTGTCCCACAGGGGCGCTGGCCGATGTCACCGCCGAAGCCAAGCAGGCGATCGGCGGTCCGGCCGAGGTCAAGATCGGTACTGCCTTCATCGATCGCGGGCGCTGCCTGCCGTGGGCGATGGATGTCCCTTGCATCGTTTGTGAGGAGATGTGCCCGACCTCACCCAAAGCCATCTGGCTGGAGAAGGTCGAGCGAGTGGGACGCAACGGTCAGGTCGTCACCCTCCAGCGGCCGGTAATGGAGCCGGCGCTGTGCACCGGCTGCGGCCTGTGCGAAAACCGCTGTCCGGTCGGCGAGCAGGCGGCGATTCGGGTCTCTTCGGCCGGCGAGACCCGGGATCCGGGCAATCAGATGCTGCAGCAGCCGGTTCCGGCCTGAGGGCCGAGATCACCGGTCGCCAGCGTCTCTACTCCGAGCGCTCTTCGGCGATCTTCCAGCCGCCGTCTTCCCGCGTCAGAACGAGGTTCTTTCTAACCTCGTCGCTGTAGGTTGGGGTGGCGTAGGTCTGGTCGAAGTCGGCGTGAATGGTGCCTCCCTCGAGGACCGTGGAGGTGATCGGACCGAGCGAGAGACGAATCCAGTCGGGGCGCAGAATCCGGGTGCGACGCTGCGCTTCCCAGTCGGCTCGCGTCATCCCGTCGGGTGGGATGAAGCTGCGTGAGTAAGAGTCGAGGTAGGCCTCGACGTGCTGGTCGGCCCAGGCTGTGGCCCAGGCTCGAACGATCGCCTCCACAGCGGCGGAATCGGGCATGGGCCCCGAGTCGGCTGCTGGCTCGAGATGAGCGGGACTCGTCCCGGCATCGCTTGCGACAGCGGCCTCGGCCGGGAGCGACGCGGCCTCGGGGTCGTCTCCCCCAGGCGTCGCATTCTCGGAAGGTCCTTCCGAACCAGCCGGTTCGGAGGCGAACGCATCGGGGGTGCCGAGGTGCTCGGCGGGCAGTGCTTCAGTCGTCGGTTTTCCGGCGCCAGATGCCGGACCGGATGGTCGAGCGGTTGCCACTTGGGACTCGTGGGACGAGCCGGCAGGCGGTGTCCCGAGGAATCCGAAGAAGGAGACGAGGGCTCCCCCGAGAATCGCGCCGAGCACCAGCGCACCGGCAAGCCAGGGGACCGAGGGTCGTTGGCTCGGCAACGCGGTCGTGGCGGCCGCCTCTTCGGACCTG
>JAOTUP010000285.1 GCA_029863825.1 Acidobacteriota bacterium
GCGCCTGCAGCCGCGTCGCCAGCGCTTCGGTCGTCTCCGGCTCGATCTCGGCCAGATCGTTGAGCTCGCGCGGATCCTGGTCGAGGTCGAACAAGAAGCGAGCATTGCGCAGGCCTTCGTAGTTGCTGTCCACCTCGATCAGCTTGTAGGGCCCGAGGAGAATGGCCGAGGCCACGGCGCGCCGCGTCCATTGCGTGTCGAAGACCAGCGCCCGAGAGCGGAACTCGCCGAGACTCGTTTCGTTGCGCAGAACGGGTCCGAGCGACAGTCCGTCGACGGCAGGCGGAGGATCGATGCCCACTGTCTCCAGAATCGTCGGGTGGAGATCGACGAGCGAAGTCGGGAGATCGACGGCTGCACCATGGCTCTGGTGCGGCAGCTTGATCCACAGCGGCACCCGGACAACTTCCTCGAAGAGCGAATAGGCGTGGCTGAAACCGCCGTGATCGAAGAGCTCTTCACCGTGATCGGAGGTCACGATGATCAGAGAATTGCGGTACAGATCTCGCGTGCGGAGCTCGTCGAACAGCCGTTCTACAACGTTGACGCTGTAACGGATCGCGGTGTCGTATTGATCGGTGAGGCTTTGCAGATAGGCTGGCGTTACCTGTTGCCGGACTCGCAGATTCCCCTGTTTCAGGATCGCTTTCATCGGGCCGCCCTGATAGGCGAACTCCGCGCCCGGCTCTCTGCCAAGGAGATCGGAGCGCCGTTCCGCCGGCACTCGGTACGGGCCGTGGCAGTTCATTGGTTGAAAGTAAAGAAAGAAAGGCGCGTCGGACGGCGCCGGCGACTGCAGCCAGTCGACGACCTGCCCCAGCATGGCCTCGGCGTCCGGGTAGGCGAGGACGCGCCCGTCGTGGTCCTCGAAGGTCTCGAATCCCCGGTCGAAGCCCGTCTTGCGGCCGATGAACAGGTTGCCGCTGAACCCGCCAGTGCGCCAGCCGGCCTCACCGAGTGCCTCGGCGAGGGTGCCGAGTCGCGTTGGCAGGACCATGCTCTGCCGGACGACGCCATGCCGTGCCGGCAGGAGCCCGGTCATCAGCGAGGCAACGCCGGGCATCGTCCACGAAGAGGTCGAATAGGCGCGGGTGAACTGCGTCGCCTCGGCCGTCAATCCGGCGAGCGCGGGACTGGTGTCCCGCTCGTAGCCGTACTGCGTCAGATGGTCCGCTCGCAGCGTGTCAATGACGATGACGACGACGTTCGGAGGGTCGCTCACTCCGGGACCGGCGCACGCGAGCGTGAGCGCCAGAAACCCTGCGCCTGTCAGTCTCGGCAGCCGCTTGAGAAGCCTGACGATCAGCTTTGTGGCGGTGGATTCGGTTGGCATGCTAAATGAGCTAGTACGTGAGGACCACGTTGGCCTCCGATCGGCAAGTGATTCTAGCCTGCCGCAGACGTCGCGGACCATCGAAGTCGGGAAATCCGGCCGTGCGCAGGAGCCGATCGATCGACCCGGAGGATGGCATGGACTGCAGGTGTTTTCAGATAGAGTCATAGAGGCATCGAAAGGGAGCTGTGGGATGACTCTGACACGACGTCGCTTTCTGATTCACGCCGGGACGATGGCGGCGGCTGTGGGCGCCTGCGGGCGCGTGCGGATGCCGGAGACCTACGATCTCTGCATCATCGGCTCGGGTTTCGCGGGTACCTATCTCGGACTGCGAGCCGTGGAGAACCGGCTTCACACCATCCTCATCGAGGCGGGTTCGAGTCCGCAACCGCTTCCGGACGAGCATTCACTGAAGGAGTCGTTCGGCTTTTCCAACAGTGGTGCGACGCGGTATCCGGTCAATGGCATTCGCGACATCGCGGTCGGTGGCACGAGCACGCACTGGGGCGGCGTGATGGTGAGGTTGTGGCCGAGCGACTTCCGCATGCGCTCGGAGTTCGGTTTGTATGTGGACTGGCCTCTCACCTTCGAAGATCTCGAGCCCTACTATTGCCAGGCGGAGAAACTCCTGTCGGTCAAGGGCCATGACCCGGCGAGCATCGCGGAACCGGCACGCCAGTGCCGCTATCCGGTGGAGAATCCTGAGCCCTATCGAGCTCCGGAGCTCGAGATCGAGGGCGTACAGGCGGCCTTTTCCTCCGTCCCGCACTCCCGGAGGAACGGCGACTTCGCGCTACGCCTGTTCGATGAGGAGATTCCCGCCTTCATGGCCTCGGAGTACGGGACGCTGGTCGAGGATCGGCAGGTTTGTCGCATCGTGACGTTGGACGGACGCTCGATCGACCACGTCGAGATCCGCGGCCTCGACGGGTCGGTCGACCAGGTGCGCGCTCGGTGCTTCGTCATCGCTGCCGGTACGATCGAGAGCGCGCGGCTCCTTCTGTCGTCGACATCCTCGTGGTTTCCGACCGGTCTGGGCAATGCCAATGATCTCGTCGGCCGGTTCTTCAACGTCCATCCGAGCATTCAGACAAGATTCGATGTGCGTCAGGACCTCGGACTGCCACCGGGACAGCACCGAACCTGCAGTCTCAACGACAGCCATCGGAGAGCAGGCGTCAACGCCAGCCACTATCAGATGGATGTCGCTGGCAACGGTCGCGTACGCTGGAGGGTGCAGCCCGAAATCGAGCCCCGGCACGAGAATCGAGTGACCCTCAATTCGCGACAGAAGGACGCTTTTGACAATCCGCTGCCGGATATCGGGTTCGGCTATTCGCCGCGTGATCTGCTGACTCTCGAGCGAGCACGAGAGAGCACCGAGTGGGCGAAGCGAATGCTGGCAGCATCGGGTTCTGAAGCGACCAAGCATGATCGCTGGCGAGCGCACCCTGCCGGGACATGCCGAATGGCATCGAATCCCGAATCGGGCGTGGTCGATCAGTGGAATCGCGTGTACGGCCTGGAGAATCTCTACGTTTCAGGAGCCGCGACGTTTCCGACCTCGGGGACTGCCAACCCCACGGAGACGCTCGTCGCACTGACCCTGCGCCTCGCCGATCATCTCGAAGGGCTGCTGTCGTGAGACTGGTCTGAAGACCTTGGCGCCGACCGCGACGATCTCCGCTCGGCGCCGCTTCAGACAGCCTTCGCCTTGAGCAGAATCTCGACGCGACGGTTTCGGGCGCGGCCGTCGGGTGTCTCGTTCGATGCCAGTGGATATCCCTCCCCGTAGCCGAGCGCGGTCATGCGGCTGGCCGCCACACCCCGACCTGCGAGATCATTCCTGACCGCCGTGGCCCGCCGCTCCGACAAGCCCTGATTGTGCTCTTCGCTGCCGGTCGAGTCGGTATGACCCTGGATGACGACCGCCGTTTTCGGGAAGTCGTTGAGAACGGAGGCGACTTGCCCGAGTCGTTGTTGTCCGTCTTGGCCGATCAGAGCCGAGTCGACTGCAAACAGGACCTTCGAGTCGAAGCGGACGAGGATGACTCTGGCGCCCAATCGCTCGACGGTAGTGCCGGGAATGCGAGCGAGCCGTTCTTCCTGACGATCCATGTAGAGCCCGACGCCGGCACCGATTCCGGCTCCGATCGCCGCTCCGGCGAGTATCTCGTCGGCCTCGCGCTCGCCTTTGAGGATGGCCGCCGCCGCTCCCGCCGCCGCCCCGTAGCCGGCGCCTTTTTTCGTCTTGTCCCTTTCGGTCGTGTACGGTTCGCGTTGGCGCTGAATCCAGCTGCAGCCGACCGTGGTCAGTGTGACCGCCAGCAGGCATGCACCGCACGCGAGCTGGCGGTAGAGAATCGGACGGTTGATCATGGCAGTGCATCTCCTCGGATCGGAAAAGTTATCCGGCGTACGAGCCGCTTCATGGCCTCATGGGTCGAAGACTTCCCGTCATCCGTTGGTTTCCAACGACCCCGGACAACGAGTCGAGATAAGTATCTGCACGCTCGGTGCCAATGTCGACTGCCACGTGCAGGCGCGGCCGTCGTATCGCTGGCGCCGGTTGAAACAGTGAGTCTTGATGGTGTTGCGGATGCGCACGCTGCTGCCGGCGAGGCTCCGGCGCGGTATGTTGATCTTGGCCGTCTTAGGCTCCGTTGGCTGCTCGGACGCCCAACCCGAAGCTGCGAGGAT
>JAOTUP010000286.1 GCA_029863825.1 Acidobacteriota bacterium
CAGCCTTACTCCGCTGTCCGAGCCGCTGCCGTTCTTTGCTTACCCTGTCTTTGTGCTAACCCTGTTTGGTTGGGCATGGTGGTGCTGGCGTCCCGCGCCCCAAAGGTAGTGCAATACCAGCAACAAACGCCTGGATGGGACTCCGCATCGCGCACCTCCTGTCTGGTTCCCAGGGTGGCGCGTGACGGCGAGTCTGGCTGGCATCACTCTCAACTGCAACTTTACCTGAAGGCTTGAAACTCGCGTGGGAAGAGGCTTTGCGCCGCTTCCAAATGGAGCTAAACGACATGGTGATGCAGCGGTTCTTTGAGAAGCGCTTTGCCTCAGTTGCTCTAGCGGGACGCGTTCCTGTAAGTGTCGATGCGACTTTCGGCAGGATCAGCCCCGGGGATTGCCTGACTTCTAGTCCGATGCCCGGAGTTGCGATGAGGGCTACCCAGCCCGGTCCTATAATCGGGACGGCGCTCGAGGGACTTGAGCAGGGCCGCGGCCAGATCCTAATGTTCGTCCATCGCGGCTGGTATGGAGGTGAGGGGGTCAATATCACTGACACGAGGTTCAAGCAGCCTTCGCGGGACGAAACCCGTGAGATCGCCGCACTCCGAGCGCGACTCTGTCAACTTGAAAAGAGAATCGAGAGACTGGCTCCGGAGCGAACGATCCGATCAGCGGCGCGATTGGGGCCAGAGTAGCAGTCTCTCGGGGCCTGCGTGGATACCTCATCACCAATGAGAACGCGGCTCGGGCAGACCCATCGCTCGAAGCCCCGTCTGACACCTCCTCGCCAGCGAAGCCTCTGGCACTTCTGGAGGGTCTATATACTCACTCTCGGAGGTTCCCAATGGCTCAGCAGTATTCCGTGACGCGGCAGATCCAGGCGCCCATCGAGCTTGTGTTCTCGAGCATCTCAGAGGTGCGACGTTTCGAAGAGGTGAACGAGGACGTTCTCTCGATCGAGTTTTTGTCGGAGCAGCAGAGCGGTGTCGGCACGCGCTTCAAGGAGACGCGCAACATGAACGGTCGTCGATCCACTACGACCCTCGAGCTGACCGAGTACGTCAACAACAAGCATGTGCGATTCGTGTCCGACGCAGGCGGGACGATCTGGGATACGGTGATGAGCGTTGCCGAGAAAGACGGGGGCACAGAGCTCAGAATGGTGATGGACGCTAGGCCCTACAAGCTCATGGCGCGCATCGTCACGCCGTTCATCAAGGGCATGGTGACGAAGGCTGTCGTCGCCGACATGGACAAGCTCAAAACCCGGTGCGAACAGGAAGCGACCGATAGCTGAGGGAGTCGCGCAAGATCTAGCCTCTGAAGGCACATATCGGGGGGCACGCCCTCGGTGGCAGAGGAGCGGCCGGAAGGGCGCTCTCGGATCGAGACGCTCGCTAGCGCGCTTTTCGGATCGTCTACCGAATCGTCGAACAGCGAATCGAGGTAGTGTTATTGCGGTCGGTCACCGGCGCGACGTCTACTCACGGCTGCGGGACCGGCTTTGAGGCAGGACAGCTACCGGTGCCGCGCTCACACTTGCCAGAGGCCGTGCTGGACACCGCCCTGGATGAGGATGGCGAAGGTGCCGTGGCCGGGGATCTCCATGGGCGGGTGGGCGATCTCGGCCCCGGCCTCCACGGCCGCCTTGGCGGCCGCCTCGACGTCGTCCACCAACACGTAGGGCCGCACTACGGGCTCCTCGCTCTCGTGCATCGGCGCGCGCACGCCTACCAGTCCGCCTTCGGAAAGCGGGGCCGTGCGGGCACCGCCGAGGCCCGGCTCCGGGTCGCTGAAGGTCACACCGTGAAGTTGCGCGTAGCTCGCGCACACGGCGTCTACGTCGGGGGTCACAATCTCGAGATAGTGAATTTTCATTGTGGCCTGGCTCCTTCCGATTTGGGCAGCCATCATACCCGACGCTCGCCGCCTGATTTCCGCCGTGCGTCGTCATCAGTCATCTCCAAGCCCGCAAGATGCATCTACCCGCCCCAGTCGCCCCACCTCTCCCGCATCTTCTCGTTGTGCGCCTCCGAGTCCCCCGGCGCGATGCTGAGCGTCTGCCAACTCTCGCCGGCGACATGCCGCGCCAGCGAGACGATCTGGCCCGTGTGGTAGGCGAGGTGCGTCAGGTTGCGCTGGATGGCCTGGACGACCGTCATCGGCTCGCCGCGGATCGTCACCGTCTTTTCCAGATCGTCGGTCGTGAGGCTCTCGAGCGTCTCGAACGTCAACCGCCAGCCCTCCTCCCAGATCGCCCAGATCGACTCCGGCGTCTCGCCCTCGACGACGAACTCGCCGTCTCGGTTCCGGTCCGCCTTTTCGCCGTCGGTCGTCAGGAAGTCGCGCCAGCGCGAGCTGTGGTTGCCTCCCAGGTGCTTCATCTGCGCCGCGATCGGCAGAGGTATCCTGCCTACCGTGTCGAACAGCTGCTCGTCCGACACCTGCGCCACCGCCCGCTCGCACTGCTCCTTGCGGTAGCGGTACTGATCCAGAATCTCTGCAAGCCAGACCTCTCCGTTCATAAGGCGCGTCTCCGTGGTTATTCGGACGGGAGTCTAGCGTGTGCCCGGGCTTGCTCCCGACCGGTGAGCCGGGGCTACGTGTCTTGCCAACCACTGACTGTGGCGAGCTAGTCCACCTCCCAGCCGGACTCGCCCGCTGCCTTCACCACCCCGACCGGAGGGTCCACCCAGACTACCGGGCTCGGAGTGGTCCACTTCACAGCCCATGTCGCCACGGCGATCGGCACCGACGGGCTTCCGATCATCGCCTGCTACGACACCGACAACGGAATCTTCGAGGTCGCGCACTGTGCCAGTCGCTCGTACTTGCCGTAGGTGGGGTATTAGTGGCAGAGACTGACGACTCTCGCAGTGCGGCGACCTAGTTCACCTCCTCCATACTCCCCGGCGCTGTCCCACCTTCACGGCCAGCGCCTCGCTCCGCGTCATGCCGAAGGTGACGATCTGCGGGATGTCTCGGGGACGGTGCCCGGTAGATGGCCGATTCGGCAGCGCCCCCAGCCGAGGACGTATCAACCGAACCCTCCTCCGCTCATCAATCTGACTTCTTCTTGACCTTCCAGGCCCCGTCGAGGAGGGCCTGATCAAAGGGTCCGGGGACGACGCCCTCGGCCGCGTAGATGTAGAGGGCGCACTGGAAGACCTTGTTGATGACGTTCTCGAAGTACGCTACCAGGATGGAAGAGAGCAGCCAGGTCGCGACCAGAACCACGATTAGCGGCGTCAGCAAGGAGGGCAAGGAGGTTCCGACCCACAATCCCAGAACCACGAGAAGGATGCTGAACACGACGATGAGACTCACGGCGAGCACCGCGCCTGCAGCGCGAATGCCGACGTAGCCGATGAGCCCTTCTCCCCAGCGTCTCTTGATCAGCAGTGCCGACTTCTTCAGAACCTCGAAAGGGTTGTCAGCTTCCTCTTCCCTGATCAACACCGGAATGGCAAAGACCGACGCCACGCTCCAGACGATGCCGATCAGCGCGACGATCCATCGACCGAGAAAACCGAATTGCTGTTCGAGCTTCCGGATGACGATGCCGACGACGCCGGCCAGGAGAGACCACATGGCGATCGGCTTGAGTTTCGTCAGGGCAAACCGCAGGCCACCGATGATCGAGACCGGCCGACCGTTTAGGGCGTTGATGATCTCGTTGAAGAAGGCGGTATTGAAGAAGGTCAGAAGAAACATCGAAACCAGATACAGCACCGTCAGGTAGCCGAGAAACCACGTGTCGAGCTCGATGCCTTGCGCTCCTGCTGCGCCGGGCGCGGTCCCCTCGGCCTCGGCCTGGGGAAGTCCACCCCGGAAGATGCTCTCGGCAACGGCCTCCCAGTGCTCTGGCTCCAGATAGGAGTGTCCGGTCGGCTGAAAGGGGATCGGAGCGAGAAAGAAGAGAAAGATGAAGACCGTCAAGAAAGACGTCACAAAAGGGAAGAAAAGGAGCCTCTTCTCCCGCATCAGTACGGCGAAGGATTGCCGAACGAGTTGCCAGGTGGACTT
>JAOTUP010000287.1 GCA_029863825.1 Acidobacteriota bacterium
CATCTTCTTGTCCGATACCAGGATCATCAGGTGCGGACCCTCTTTGATCCACTGGTTGTCCTCGGTCGGCCCTTCGGCGTAGGGATCGATATTGCTCGCCCCCTCGTCGCCGGCCAGCATGTAGGAGATACCGAACTTGCCGCCGGCGTAGTCTTTCTTGTTGAGATAGGCGTCGGCCCATTCCATCCACACGGCGTCGTTACACATCGGCGAAGTCCCTTGGAGATGCGGCGGAGTGGGCATGCAGACCCAACCGTTGTCACCTTCCTTGAGCATCTTCCCGTCCCAGTTCATGACGGATGCCTTTTCGCCGATCTCCGGCGGCGCCGCGCTCAACGCCTCCTTGATCAAACCTGCTTCGTGGTGCTCGGCCGTAGCCGGCACCGCCAGGCTCACAAGAGCCAGGCACACCGCAGCTCCCACGCACATCGATACGATACTTCTCTTTGACATTCAAGCCTCCTTGTTAGGAATGAGGCCAGAGACTAGCACAGGCCGGGCAGACATTTAAGGTTTGGAGTAATGAGTGACTGAGCCCCTGGAAGTGCGAGTCCTCCAGGTCGAGGGCCCTCGCCTCGGACCGTTGCAAGCTCTTCGGAAGGGCCTGGACGGGCTTCTTCTGTCACTCTGGCGACCAAGAGCCTTCACAGGACCGCTTCTTCTCGTCCCACGGGTCAAAAAGGAGCGCTCCTCGGCAGGCGCGCGTGGGAATCGGCACGAGAGTTACGGTGCTTGGGGGACGCCTCTTTCACACGACCGCGAGACGCCTGGCTACCCGCTCGCCTCGGCGACCATCATGCCGACGGCGAACGGCGGCACCGGCAGGTCCACGAGTTCGGCGGCGGCAAAGCCGGCCTCGGCGAGAAGCGCCTCGAGCTCCTCAGGCGCGTACACCGTGCCGCTCTCGGTGCGAAGCGCCAACCCGAGGGCATAGAGCGTGCGGTTGAGATCGCCCTTCGACTGACCGGGAAAGACATCGAAGATGACGATCCGGCCGCCCGTGCGAAGCGACGTCCTCGCCCGCTTCATCACATCCAGATTGCCTTCGCGACTCTCGAGGTGAGTGACGTTGCCCAGGATCGCGAGGTCGAAGGCCGCCGCGGGCAGCTCCACCTGGTGGAAGTTGCCGGGGAGGGTGGTGAGCCGATCGGCAAGCCCGAAGCGCTCGGCAGTCGAGGTGGCCACCGCGAGAACGGCGGGCCAGTCGACCGCCGTCACGGTCGACGACTCATCACGTCGCGCCATGGTCAGGCTCCACACCGCCGATCCGGCCCCGAGATCCAGAATCGACTTCTCGGCAGTCGTGGCCCCGAAGCCGAGCGCCGTGGCGGCCGCCTCGGCCGCCGGGGCCAGCATCCAGGCCAGAGCCGCCGCCTGCGACCGGTAGTGAGATTCGCTCTCACCTACATCGTCCATGCGCTGGAGCGGCTTGTCGCTCTCGAGCAAGGTCGGCAGGTGCGCCCAGTACTCATCACCCAACGCGCGATAGCCGCCGCCGATGAGCATCCGCGCGAGAGCGGTGAGCGAGAAGCTCTCATCGACTCCCGCCACCACGCCCATGGCATCAAGCGCCGCGAGCATCAATCGGGTCGGTCGCTCCCGGATCTCGCACTGCCTGGCGAGCTCACTCGCCGTCATCGGGCCCTCGAGAAGAGCAGCCAGCATACCGCTCGCACGCGCCTGCCGATAGACGTGCGCAGCGCCGTTCATGTTCATCAACTCGAAGTATCGGGCACGTACCGTCAGCTCGTCGGTCATCGAATCAGGCCCTCCGTTCAGCAATCGACACGGTGAAAATCCCGTACTCGTCGATTCTCATGCCGAGCTTGGTGAAACCGGCGGCGCGCACGAGATCGTCCATCTCTTCTTGCGTGCGCCGGCGCATGATCCAGGGCTTCCCCTCGCGGTTGGGAAGGGTTCGCGCGATCATCTCGACCTGCGGATGCCAAGGCTGGCCAGTGTAGACAAGCCGGCCGCCGGCGTCGAGCGCCGAGGCGACGCCGCGAAGCGAGGCCAGCACCATGTCGTTGTCGGGAAAGAGCTCGTAGAGCCCGGACACGACGACGACATCGGGCCTCGGCTCGACGGCGGCCAGCGCCGCGCCGTCGAACGCATCGCCATGTTCGAAGACGACGTTCTCGAGTCCCATCTCTTGCGCCACGCGTCTCCCCACGACGAGATTTTCCTCGGTGTAGTCGCGCAGGCACGCCGAGACCTCGACCCCTTCGAGCGTCCTCAGCACATCCAGGATGTAGCGACCCACGCCGGTGGCGACATCGAGAATGTGCACCGGCTGATCCGCCGTGGCGGCACTTCCAATCGCGCGCACGAGCTGCTTTTCGAGATTGACCTTGCGAATCCGGATGCCCTTCCAGCCGACGCTGTTGAGGTAGAACCAATCGATGAGCTTGCCGACCACAAGCGCTCCGCGCGGCCGGTTCTCATAGACGTAGTCGAGCGTCTGCCCGGAATCGAATCCGGTGGCATAGCCGAGCCGCACGCCGCGGCTGAGCCGGCCCAGAGTCTTCATGCCGAGGCGCTGGCAGGCGAAGAAGAACCCCTTGGGTGAAAGCAGCGGCAGCGGCCTCGACAGGTGATCGTATTCACGCCTGGTGAAGCCCTGCCGGTGCGCGTCGAGGAGCGGCAGTGGTGGATCCGCGCGCCGGAACTCGCCCTCGACGAACTCCCGGATCTCGGCCAGGACCAGGTGCCGATCCTTCTCGTGCAGCACATCGTGATACATGCCGTCGAAGACCCGCATGATCTTGCGCGGTGAGCCCAGACGGTCGAACAGCGCGCGCTGTGAGTCCACCTTGACGACCCAGTCCGCGCCGCCGGCGACAAGGAGCGTCGGCACGCGGATGGCGCCCGCGTCTTCGATCACCCGCGTCGCCGCGTCGTGCATGCCGAGCAGGATGTTGACCGCAATCCCCTTGGCGATGAGCTCGTCCTCGTCGTAGCGGCGCGCCTGCTCTGGATCGTGGGTCAGCATTTTCGACTTCACATAGCTTTTTACGAACGCCCGCTCCGGTCCTCGCAGCTTGAGCATCAATCGCAGACCGGCGATGGCAAACGGCACGTAGAGCTTGACTCGCAGGGCCGGCGTGGCAAGAACCAATGCCCGGATCCGCGGCGCATAGTCGTGAATCCACGTCGTCACTGTCACCGCGCCGACACTGTGCGCCAGAATGATCACGTTCACGGGCTCGATGCCGTGCGCGGCACAAACATGCGCCACGAACTCGTCGACATCCTCGACCATGCGCCCGAAGCTCGGAGCGAAGCCGCGCGCACCAGGCGAGCGGCCGTGTCCACGGGCGTCCCACGCAAAGACAGCCACGTCCTCGAAGCCCAGGGACTCGATCACGTCTCGCAGCCGACCCGAATGCTCGTGGCCGCGGTGAAACGCGATGACCGCCTTCCCCGAAGCGCCGCCTCTCGCCGCGTCCGGCAGCCAGGCACGATAGAACAACTCAACGCCGTCTGACATCGGTGCGGCCAGCTCTTGCTCTCGAATCTCAGACATCATCGAGTCCTTTCTCCGGAGTGCGTGGGTGCGAGCGCGGAAACCGCGTCGTGCAGGACACGGCTCACTTCGACGGCCGACTCCTTGCCGGGCGCAAGATCGGCGAAGCTGACAGCGTCCCCGATGCGCAGCCGGATCTTTTTCGGTCTCGGCACAGACGCGCCTTTCGGCCACGCCGCAAACGCCCCGTCGAGGTGGCACGGCAGAACCGGGAAAGGGCGGCCGGCGACCAGAAAGCCGACGCCCAGCTTGAAGCGAGCCATCTCGCCGCTCGTCGTCCGCGTGCCTTCAGGAAAGATCACCAGGACGTTGCCGGGATTCGCCAGCAGATGGCGACAGACCTCGAGGCTGTGCTCCGGATCCACATGGCGATCGAACGGCAGGGCATTGACGACCACCGACGAGAACGCCACCCGCGGTACAGAGGAGAAGAAGTAGTCCTGGGCGGCGGCCGGGAAAACGCGATGCAGGCGA
>JAOTUP010000288.1 GCA_029863825.1 Acidobacteriota bacterium
GCGCGATCACCTGATCGCTCGCGCCAAGCAGGAAGCGCTCGACATGGCGGTGGACTACACAGCTCCGGAGGCGCCGACATTGGTACCGGCCGGACAGGGCGGGCGAGTGGCCATCAACCTGGTCGTCAAGGGGTTGGTGAAAGCCGGCAAGATCTCACACCACGACGCGCTCGTCGCCGGCAAGCTGGCTCACGTGCTGACGGGCGGTGACTTGGCGAAGGGTGGACAACCACTCTCCGAGCAGGATTTCCTCGACCTCGAGCGCGAGGCCTTCGTGTCGCTGGCCGGGGAGCCGATGTCGCAAGCCAGGATGGCTCACATGCTGAAGACGGGCAAACCGCTGCGCAATTGAGCGCCGGACGCGGCTGTCATACGAGCTCTACAGCGGGCGCTCGACCGAGCGCCCGCTTCTTTCTTGTAAGATTCGCGCCGTGAGGCGAGTGACAGGGGGTGCCGTGTTTTGGCGGTCAATCGCCCATGCAGGCGTGAAGGCCGCGAGACCCACATGTTTGAAGTCGTAGATCTGTCGCGCAAGCTCCCGAAGAGCGACTACCAACGAGTGCTTCCGGACCTCCAGCTCCGGCTGTGGGAGCTGCAGAGAACCTGCTGGGAGGCATCGATTCCCTCGATTTGGGCATTCGACGGGTGGGACGCCTCGGGGAAGGGACCGTGCATTCGCAGACTCACCGCACGACTCGAGCCTCGGGGGTTCGAGCTCCACCACGTGACAGACAAGGCTCGCACGCACGAGCTCGACCTGCCTTGGATGTGGCGCTTCTGGCAGGAGATTCCGCGCCGCGGGCAGGTAGCGATTTTCGATCGCAGCTGGAATCGTCGGTTGTTGGTGGAGCGAGTCGAGCACCGAATCGATGAGCTGGAATGGCGGCGAAAGCTGCGGGACATCGGTGACTTCGAGCGCATGCTCGCCGACGACGGCTATGTGCTGGTGAAGTTCTTTCTCCACATCAGTCGCAAAGAGCAACTGAAGCGGTACGAGAAATGGAAGAAGGATCCGGCTGACAGCTGGAAATCGCTCGAGGGCGGCTGGCAGAAACCGACGCACTACGACGATCATCTGGCGGCGGCGGAAGATCTGCTTCAGAACACGGAGCTCCTCAACAGTCCGTGGACGATCGTGCCCGCGACCGATCACCGCCTGGTTCTGGTGCAGGTTCTCGAGACGCTCATCGACCGCCTGCAGACCGCCTTGGTCGATCGCGGTGTGGCGTTTGGCTCGCCTCGAGAAGAAAGCCCTGAGAGCGATGATCCGGGAGAAGGGACGGGCAGTTGACGATGCTCGAACGCGTCGACCTCTCGGTTGGACTGGAGAGGGAGGAATACCGCAAGAAGCTGCGCAAGCTGCAGGTGGAGCTGCATCGCCGGGCATTTCGTCTCTACGAGCAGCGGCGGCCGCTCATTCTCGTTTGCGAAGGCTGGGACGCGGCGGGGAAGGGCGGCGCCATCCGACGCTTGACGGAGAAGCTGGATCCGCGCAGCTACCAGGTGTTTTCCATTGCCGCGCCCACCGAAGAAGAGCTGGCGCATCAGTACCTGTGGCGTTTCTGGCGCCGGCTGCTGCCGCCGCGCGAGAAACAGCTCATGGTCTTCGATCGTAGCTGGTACGGTCGGGTGCTGGTCGAGCGGGTGGAAGGGTTGGCCAGTGCGCCGGAGTGGCGTCGTGCCTACCGCGAAATCAACGATTTCGAACGACAGCTCGTGGATGCCGAGGCGTACATCGTCAAGCTGTGGTTCCATATCAGCCCTGAAGAGCAGCTGCGGCGATTTCAGGCGCGCGATAAGACGCCGCACAAAAAGTGGAAGCTGACCGAGGAAGACTGGCGGAATCGCAAGAGGTGGGATGCCTACGAGCAGGCGGTCGAGGACATGCTGATGAAGACCAGCACGCAGCAGGCACCGTGGACGATCGTCGAGGGCAACGACAAGCGGTGGGCTCGGGTCAAGACATTGCAGACTGTCGCCGAGACGCTCAGAACCGGCGCTGACGACTGAGGCAGGATCGGTCGGTCTTGCCGTGCCGCATCACTTTCGCCGCCGCAGTTCCTCGTAAGGCGCAGTTCCCCTGCCCCATATCGGCGCACGGGTGCGAGTGAAATGAGATAGTGGGCTGGCCGGGACTGTCCACGGAGACAGGCCATCGTCCCGGCCCCGCCATGAGAGAGGGAGCTGAAGACAGGGTGACGGGCACCTCGAGCGAGATCTCGCCGGCATCTTACGGGCCGCGCGTGGTGATCGCCGGCGGCGGCTTCGCGGGGCTCGCCGCAGCTCGCGCGCTGGCACGCGCGGCGGTCGACGTGACCCTCCTGGATCGACGCAACTACCACTTGTTCCAGCCGCTGCTCTACCAGGTGGCCACGGGAGGGCTGTCACCGGCGGATATCTCGGCGCCACTGCGCGCTGTCCTCAGGCGACAGCACAATGTCCGTGTTCTCCTCGCCACAGTCGTGGACATCGATCCGCAGAAGCGTCAGGTCATTCTCGAAGACGGTCGGATGCCGTATGACGTGTTGGTGCTGGCTACTGGCGTCGGACATCACTATTTTGCGCATCCGGAATGGGAGAGGCGGGCGCCGGGACTCAAGACGATCGAGGATGCGACCGAGATCCGAGGACGAATCCTGCGCGCCTTCGAGAACGCTGAGCGCGCGGCAGACGGGACTGAAAGGCAGGCGCTTCTCACCTTCGTCGTTATCGGCGCCGGCCCCACCGGCGTGGAGCTTGCCGGAGCTGTCGGTGAGTTGGCTCGCTTTACGTTGCGGCGCGACTTTCGCGCCGTGGATCCGCGGGCAGCCCGAATCGTGCTGATTGAGGGTGCCGATCGGGTCCTGCCGTCGTATCGGTCGGAGCTGTCGGAGGCGGCTCGTTCATCGCTTGCCCGACTCGGTGTCGAGGTCTCGACCGATACTCGCGTCGAAGCGATCGATGAACGCCGAGTCACGCTTCGCACGCCGGCGGGAGTGTCCGAGATCGAGGCCGCGACCGTTCTGTGGGCGGCGGGAGTCAAGGGCTCGCGGCTGGGAGCGGTCCTCGCGCGGAGGACGGGAGCCGAGCTCGACGGTCATGGGCGAGTCAAGGTGGCGAACGACTGCTCGCTACCGGGTCATGAGGAGATCTTTGTTGTCGGCGACCTGGCCTATTTTGCAACGGCGGACGACGAAGGGCTTCCGGGCATCGCGCCGGTTGCCATGCAGCAGGGTCGCTTCGTGGGCAAGCTGATTCGCGATCGACTTGCCGGGCGAAGAACGCGTGGATTCCGCTATCGCAATCGCGGCAGCCTGGCGGTGATCGGCCGGGCGGCGGCGGTCGCCGATCTCGGTGCTCTGCGCTTTACCGGCTATGCGGCGTGGATCCTCTGGCTCTTCATCCACATCATGTATCTGGTGGGATTTGCCAACCGGGTGCTGGTTCTCATTCAGTGGGCTCACGGCTACCTCACGCGCGGGCGCGGGGCTCGATTGATCACCGGCCGGCCGGCAGGGATGGGGGAGGGTGCCGACGATTAGGGAGGAGCCTCGACGAGAAGAGGTCGCTGATGTGTCGGCAGAGCTGCTCCGTGTCGGAAGTGTCATCTAGAATCGGGCCTCCATGCGATTTGGTATCGGTTGTTTCTGGAACGGGGCTCGCACCGGCTTGGTGATCGTTCTGTTCGTGCTGTTGGCGCTCGTTGCTCACGGTGCGTGGGGCGCGGCGTCTCCCCGTCTCGAGATCGAGGCACCGCCGGAGCTCGCCGCGGCCGGGAGACAAGTGTCCGAGCTCGCAACCCTCGATCTCGAGGCCTTCCAGGCGCTCTTGGGGCTCGAGGCGCCGGGGCTCCCGATCCGGGTCATCCTCGTCCCAGAGACCGCGGAGCTCGCGCGGAAGGTGCCACCCTGGATAACCGGTTTCGCCCGCAGCGGAGAGAGCCTGGTGGTGCTGTTTCCTGAGCGTGTGCCCAGCTATCCACACTCGTCGCTGCCTGAGCTCGTTCGCCACGAGATC
>JAOTUP010000289.1 GCA_029863825.1 Acidobacteriota bacterium
CGGTGAGCCGCGACCTGTCGCCCAATCTGGCGCTTGCCGCATCGGTCGACCTGAGGCAGGCTGAAGGGCAGACCTACCTGCTCGAGCTGCATGAGATGCGCAAGCTCCCGCGCCTCGTGGCGCAGGCCTTTACCGATGACACGTCGGCCTACGGCGGGGCGCTCCTGCAGCGCCAGGAGTTCGGCGGCACTCGAACTTCGTCGGATCTCGATCTGCCGCGCATCTCGAAGCTTGTCGTCGACCCGCCGTCAGGCGTCTCACGTCGCGGCATGAAGCGGGCGTTGGCTCTCGAGAAGGGCGACCGCTTCGATCCTCAGCAGCGCTTCGTGGCCGAAGTGGAGCTCGTCGACTATCTGATGGACCGGGGCTATCCGGACGCGCGCGTGTCGGTGCGGACGGTGACCGAAGGTCGTCGCGACCAGAAGGTGCGGCTGGAGGTGGACGTTCAGCCGGGGCCGCACGTCGACTTCCGTTTCGAGGGTGAGAAGATCGCCAAGCCCCTGCGAGCGCTCATTCGCAGTCTCTACCGACCAGACTTCTTCGAGCCCGAGTCGATCGAGGAGATGCGTGCGGAGACGGTCAGAGCGCTCAGGAGTCGCGGCTTTCTGGAGCCGACGGTCGAGATCTCGGTCGAGCCGGTCGATTCGGGCGCACCGCAAGGGGACCGGATTGTCGTTGTCAGCATGACGGGCGGTGTGAAGATGTCGCTCGAGGCGCCGGATTTCGTGGGTATTCCCGCACCAGACGCGGAGGTGCTGCGGGTGGTCTTCGCCAACGCCGTGCAGCGAGTCGAGCTCGGTGTCGGCCTGCCCTCCGCGGACCGCCGGCTGATCAGGGCGCTGGCCGACCTCGGGTACCCGCGGGCAGCGATCGTCACTCGCTATCAATCGCTGGAGACGGGAGTGCTGACGGTGGAGCTCGAGCCGGGTCCGCGACAGCACATCACAACGGTCGAGATCACCGGCGTGGACGAGGAATCGCTCCCCGGTATCGCGACAGCGGATCTCAAAGCTCTGCTGGCGGTTGCCGAGGGTGATCCCTTGCGCCGCATCAGGCTGTCCCGCTCCGCCCTGGCTGTCGAACGCGACCTCGCGTCACGTGGCTACCTCGATGCTCGTGTGCGCACCATCCTCGGGGCGGACGGAGGTGACGACGAATACGCCACCGCGGTCACCTTCGTCGTCGAGTCGGGCACGCAGTCGCGATTGGGCGAGATCGAGTTCACCGGTCTGCGCTCGACGCGCGAGCGCTGGGCTCGAAAGGTGACGGCTCTCGAGCCGGACGAGTCGCTGGCGCGCGACGATTTGTCGCGAGCGCGCACCAACTTGTGGCGGACGGGTCTGTTCAGCGGTGTCAGCGCCGAGACCGTCGAGAGCGAGCCCGGGGTCAAGCGGGTCGTCTTCGATCTCGCGGAGCGCAGTCGCTACCGCCTGACCTACGGCGTGCGGTGGGATTCGGGCGACGGTATGGGAGCCGTGGTCGACGCGACCGACGACAACTTCCTGGGTCGGAGCTGGTCGCTGGGGCTGCGCGCCCTCTATTCGAACGAGGAGAACAGCCTGCGCTGGCTGACTCGCGTGCCTCGAGCTTTCGGCGGCCCGGGGAGTCTGGAGTTCTTCGCCGCCGTGCGGGAGCTTGCAACGACTGTCTTTCTGGGGCCGATCTTCGGCACCGTCGACGTGCCGATCGACCGGCTCGAGTGGACGCTCCAGTATTCACATCCCGTGAGCGAGACGTCGACCTTCAGGACGTATGTGCGCTACAGCGACGAGAAGCAGACATTCCCGTTCACCTCTTTGCAGATCCGCAATCCGCAGCTGGGCGTGCAGTACGTCTACGACAGCCGCGGTCCCGAACCGCTGACCGAGAGGGGTATTTTCGCCAGCGTCGACCTCTCCGGCTCGAAGGAGTTCCTCGGCGGGGATCTGAGCTACGCTCGCATGTACTCGCAGTTCAATCTCTACCGGCCTGCTGGCAGAGCGCTCGGGAAGAAGCTGTCGTGGTCGCAGTCGTTTCGTCTTGGCCTGACGGAGACTTTCGATCAAGTCTTGATCAACAGCCGCGATGTGCGGTTCTTCGCGGGAGGTGAGTATTCGGTTCGCGGCTACGAGACGGAGTCGCTGGGACCGCTGGGTGATTTCGGTCCGACCGGTGGCGGTGCCCTCTTTGTCGTCAATCAGGAGCTGCGCTGGCGGGGGTTGGCAGACTATGCGCTGGTGCTCTTCGCCGATGCCGGCAACGTGTGGGAGGACAGTGGAGACCTGCTGTCGGATCTGGTGACGTCGGCCGGGATCGGCGTGCGAGCTCAGACCCCGGTCGGCCTTCTGCGACTGGACATCGCGCGGCCCTTGGACCAGAGGATCGGAATCGATCCTCATTACAAGATCTACTTTGGAATCGGGACGACGTTCTGAGACCTGGGAGCCCGGCCGCCGCAATGGCGAGCCGGGCTCGAAGACATCAGCTCACTTGAATGCCGACAGGATCTGCTTGGCGCTGGCAGCTTCCGCGGCCTCGGGCGCCATCTTGACGAAGCGATCGAGGTCGTTGAACAGAAGGTCTTTGCGGTCGAGCTTCCCCGCCGCCATGCCACGATAGTAGTAGGCGTACGCGAAGTCAGGACTCTTGTCGATCGCCGCGCTCAGCGAATCGAAGGCCTGCTGCCATTTCTCGAGATAGAAGAAAGTCACGCCCGACTCGAATGCGATCTCCGGGTCCTTTGGAGCCAGAGATCGGGCTCTCTCGAAAGTCGCTGCGGCATCCGCAAACTTCTTTTGCCGCTGCTGAGCCGCTCCCAAGAAGTAGAGGCCCTCGACGCTGTCGGGGTTGGCTGCCGTCATCGCCTTGGCACGGGCTTCCGCCTGCTTCCACGCGTCGTTGGCCGATGTGGTCTTGGCCGAGTAAGCGAAGGCGTCACCGAGGTAGAGAGACGGTGCAGGGCTCGCGGCATCGATGTCAGCCGCCTGTTTGAGGGCGGCGACAGCGCTGTCGTAGTTTTTTGCCTGCGCGTCGACCCGTCCGCGGGTGGTCAGCACCACCGCGTCATTACTGTTCGCCAGCGGCTCGAGGGCCTCACGGGCGGATTCGGTCCGGAACGCGGCGAGATGAGCCTGCGCCTGCTTCACTTCCTTGGGCGGCTCAGTCTGGGTGGTCGCTTCCTCTGTCGTCGTCTCGGTCGTTGACGACTTCTTCTTCTTTTTCTTCTTGCCGTCTGCGGCCGAGGCGTCGGCGGCCAGCAGCAGGCCGACAACCGCCAGTGTGGCCGTCAGGGCAAGAGTCTTCTTTAACGTGGTCGGAATCGTCATCATGATCTCCCTTGGATACAGTGCGAATCGTTTCTGCGACAGATTTCAGTAGCAAAGTGGATGCCATCAGGCGGCGAACGCCACACGTAATGCCGAGCGAAAGCTGACGATCTCAGGTCCCCACTCGCTCCAAGGACAATTCCGCATTGCACATTCGGGCTCCCTTCAGGTGGCCATCCCGGCCCGGGAGCTTCAGACCCCAGCTTTAGACCACCTCGACGCCCGACAGATTCTCGTGCTCGGGGTACTGCGGATCGAGCTCGGTCAGGGTCGAATGCAGCACCCGGGCAATCGCGAGATTCCGGTACCACTTCTGATCTGCCGGGATGGCATGCCACGGCGCCCAGGGCGTCGTGCAGCGGTTGAGCGCATCCTCGTACGCCCGCATGTAGTCGTCCCACTGCTTCCGCTTCTCCAGATCTTCGTGGGAAAACTTCCAGTTCTTGGTCGGATCATCGATGCGATCCTGAAAGCGCTGTCGCTGCTCGTCTTTGGAGATATGGAGGTAGAACTTCAGGATCGTCGTGCCGGTGTCGTGCAGGAGGCTCTCGAAGCTGTTGATCTGCTCGAAGCGCTGCTGCCAGACGGGCTCGGGAGCAAGATTGTCCACTCTGACGACCAGGACGTCCTCGTAATGAGACCGGTTGAAGATCCGAATCATGCC
>JAOTUP010000290.1 GCA_029863825.1 Acidobacteriota bacterium
AATTGCCACATACGTTTCTTCGGCCGTACGCTGTCGGGCGACGCGGTCATCAGCGAACCGGGGAACTTCACCCTGACGATTACTCCGTGAGGGTCGCACCATGAGAATGAGAGAGAAGAAGAGAACTACACTCGCGGTCGCCGCATGCGGCTTGGGTATGTTGTTGGTACTCGGGTGTTCCACCGACTCACCGACAGCTCCGGTTCAGGATCCGATGCCACCGAGCGGTGGGACCGCCAGCGCCGTTTGGCGCATCACCGTGAGTGCCGCGCCAAACGAGCTGACGGTTGGCAGCACAACGCCGACGACGGTGAGCATCCGCGTGGTTCGCGCCGACAATAACCAGCCACCGCCGAGCGGCACGACGATGGTGGTGTCGAGCTCGCTGGGAGAGTTTGACAGTTTCGGTTCCGGCTTGCGCTCGCTGGCCGTGGTCACAGTCAACGGTTTTGCCTCGGCTCTGCTCTTTCCGGGCAGTGTGGTGGGCACGGCCTTTGTTACGGCCCAGCTCGAGGGGAGTGCGGGGCAGACGTCTCTCCCGGTGCTCGAGGAGATCGAAGCGGTCGTGGCGTCCTTCTCGACGAGCAACAGCAACAACAATCTATCGATTCAGTTTCAGAACACCTCGACCGGCAATCCGACCAAGTTTCAGTGGGATTTCGGAGATGGCGGGACGAGCACCGAGGAGCATCCGGCTCACCTCTACTCCCTGCCGGGCGACTACGTCGTCACTTTGACCGCCAGCAAGACCGGCAGCTCAGACACCACGAGCCAGACTGTTACGGTCACCGACGATCTCGAAGCGAGTTTTGAAGAATCGATAGACGGTCTGACGGTCGTATTTCGCGATGCGTCGAGCGGTGAGCCTTCGAGTTGGCTTTGGAACTTTGGCGACGGGCGGACAAGTTCGCTGCAGAACCCGATACACACGTATGGGCGAGCCGGCGCGTATGTCGTGACTCTGACGGTGCGGAAGTCGCGTCGGTCCTCCGAGATCAGCAAAACCATCACTGTCGACCCGGAGGGGGTCTTTGTCACGGGTATCAATCCCGCGACCGGTTCCGCTGCGGGGGGTACACGGGTGACCATCGACGGTGTAGGCTTTGTCCAGCCGCTCCGCGTCCTTTTCGGAAGCATACTCGCGGACGTAGTCTCGGTGACTGGCGCTACGAGGATCGTTGTTACTACACCGCCCGCGGTTCTTGCCACGGAGAGTTGTGACGACGACAACGACGGTACCGTCGGGCTGCGGGACGTGGACACACCAGTCACAGTGACGGTGGAGCTGGCAGCGACGAGTGGAACGGTCCCTGGAGGGTTTACCTACATACCGGTCGACACTTCGTGCCGCAACGATTGACGACGATCTCGATGCACTTGAAACGAGGGCGGCTGCCTAGACGGGCAGCCGCCTTCGTGCGTATACTGCCTTGAACGTGATGACGCGATTGCTTCCCTCTGCCTTGGCTCTTCTCATGCTGGCGATTGTCGTCAGCGGCTGCGACAAGCCGACCCAGGTCGCCCCCGCCGAGGCAACGCTTACGGTGAGCGCCGATCCTTTGCGGATCGAGGTCTTCGGCACGTCTGAGATTACGGTGATCGCGCGCAAGTCCGATGGCTCGCCGGTCAACGAGGGGACCGAGATTCTCTTCACGACTACGCTTGGCTCGATCGAGCGAATCGCCTTGGTTGACGATCGCGGAGTGGCGACGGCAACACTCGAGGGAGACGGGTCGATCGGCATGGCAACCGTCGAGGCGAGCTCCGGGGCGGCAGCTTCCGTCACGGTGGAAGTGCAGATCGGAGCACTGCCGGCGTCGCTATTCCTGTCGGCGAATCCGACGACACTGTCCAAAGACGTGCAGGCCGAGGGAGCCCGGATCACGTTGAGTGCCACGGTGCAGGACGACCTGGCGGTACCGATCAAGGGCGCGCTGGTGACATTCAGCAGTCCGCGTGGGGTGCTCGAGTCGGGAGGGGCACCGATCGAGACCAGCAAGAGAGGTATTGCCAAGGACGCATTGACCGTATCGGCGGCCGACCTCGCCGGCGTCACTGACGGTTTCTTCGAGGTTTCGGCATCGACTGTCGGAGAGGCCGGCGCGCTCGTCGAGGACTTTGTCGAGATCCTGGTTTCAGGATTCGCTTTCAGCATCTTCCTCCAGCCGACTCCGAGCAGCGTGCCCGAAACTGGTGGCGTGATCGATCTGGCTGCGACCGTGCTCGACGACGTCGGCGAGCCGTTGCCGAACGCGGTGGTGATTTTCAGCACCCAGGTCGGCTCTCTCGCCTCTGGCGGTGGCGCGCTCCGGACCGACGCGGGTGGCGTAGCCCGTGAGCAGGTGATCATCACCGCCGGCGACCTCGATATTGTCGGCGCGAGCTTTACCGTTACGGCCGAAGTGCCGGGAGCGGGTGGAGCGCTCATCTCCGACACCGCCACCATAACCATCCAGCGTGGCGCGCCGACGGCAGCATTCTCGATTGCGGTGACCAATTCGGCCGATCCCAACGATACGCGGTTGACGTTCACCAGCCAGAGTACCGGCGACCTTCCGCTGGATCTGTTGTGGGAGTTCGGCGACGGCACGACTGCAAGCGACACGCAGACCGGCGCTATCCGCACCTTCATCAAGGACTACGGTGCGAAGACCGGTACCTTTACTGTCAGGCTGACGGTGTCGAACAATCTCGGCAGCGATACCGCGGAACAGCAGATCGATCTTGCGACCTTCTTCCCGCCGGCGCCGTAGTCTGGGCCACGTCCTGTGTGACGAGTCGGGATCCTGAGGCGGTGCCGACTCCCCTTCTCGCTCCCCGTGGCCCGGGCCGAGCGAGACGAAGCGGGACCAAGGCCGAGTAGGATTGAGGTCAAGCGGGACCAGACGAGTCGCCTGATATAGTTTCGGCGCGAGGACATCCTGCCATGACAGAGAATCCGCAGAGCGGCTCCCTCGAAGATCTGGAGCGACGTTGGGGCGCCGAGCGCAGCCCGCAGCTGACGCTGCATCTCGCCGAGACGTACCGTCGGAGTGGTGACCGGAGCCGGGCAGTGGAAGTTCTGGTCCAGGGCCTCGAGCATCATCCGAAGCATGTCGCCGCGCGCGTCGCGCTGGGCCGTTTCTTGCTGGAGGACGGTCGGATTGCGGGTGCTGTGGAGGCGCTGGAGGCTGTCGTCACGGAGGATCCGTCTCATCTTGTAGCCAACAAGCTGCTGGTGAGCGCCTCGCTGGAACTGGGCGAGTTCGACCAGGCTCGGGACCGATTGGCGCTCTACAGCGTGCTCAATACCTCGGATCCGGATGTCGAGATCCTGGAGCGACGTATTCTGGATGCGGAGACCGGAGCCCTCGAGCGGGCGCCATCCAGCGTCCCCTCTGAGGCATCGTCGGGAGTCACGTCCCACCTCGAGGACGCTATCGACGATGGCTCGGCGGTGCAGCCGGACGGGAATGCTGCGAGGGAGGGCGATCCGTTCAGTACGGTATGGGTGGGACTCGACGAGTCTTCCTATCGCTCGGCGTTGGCTGCAGAGGGCATATTCTTGCAGGCGCGTCTCGAGACGGTCAGCGTCGAGGAGAGCCGAGACGCAGCGGAGACGGTGACTCTGGGGCAGCTCTATCTCGACCAGGGGCACACCAGCGAAGCGGAGCGGATCTTCCGTGCCATTCTCGAACGTGATCCCGATAACGACGATGCCCGGGCAGGACTCGAAGCGACTCTCGGTGGTGCGGTCGAACTGACTGCCGCCGACTTGGTATCGGCGGATGTCTTGGCAGAGGTCGGTCCGCTCGAGCGCAAGCGCCTGGTGCTCGAGCGCTACCGCGACCATTTGCGCGCCGCTTCGGCAAGGAGCTGAGAGTGTTCAAAGAACGGCTTGAGACAATCGCTTCACGGCTGGAAGGTGCGCGCCTCGTGGCCCTGATCGCAGCCGACGGGATTCCGG
>JAOTUP010000291.1 GCA_029863825.1 Acidobacteriota bacterium
TCGACCTCTCTCCGAGATTCTCGCAGCCATACCCAGGGTGCCACAGATCCTGCGCAATGTCCGAGTCAGCCACAAGCCCGATCTCGCCTCGCTGCGAGCCGTCACTGAAGCAGCGGCGCGGGCCACAGAGCAACTCGGCAAAACAGGTCGACTCGTGCTGCGCTACAGCGGCACGGAGCCGCTATGCAGAATCATGATCGAAAGCATCGACGCCGAGCTCGTCGACACGCTTGCCGACGAGCTCGAGATGATCATCAACCGTGAGATCGGTGCGAGGGACTGAGCCCATGTCCAAGCTGTCGGTGAACGTCGATCACATCGCCACGCTGCGCCAGGCTCGCCGCGCAGGCTATCCGGATCCTCGGGAGGCGGCGCGACTTGCGGAAGCGGCGGGAGCCGCAGGCATTACCGTGCACCTTCGCGCCGACCGGAGACATATTCAGGACGACGATGTTCGCCAACTCAGATCCAGCGTGCTCGGCAAGCTGAACCTGGAGATCGCGGCGAGCGACGAGATGATCGGGCTGGCGCCGAAGCTGGCGCCTGACCAGGTCACCATCGTCCCGGAGCGCCCGGAGGAAGTCACGACCGAAGGCGGTCTCGATCTGGGCTCTCACGGAGCGCGTCTGGAGCAAGCAGCCGCCGTCTTCGTCGACAACGGCATCGAGGTGTCCTTTTTCCTCGATCCTGACCCCGTGCAGATCGAGCGGCTGGACAAGATCCCGCGAACTCTCGTCGCCGGATTCGAGATCAACACCGACCGCTACTGTTCAGCGGCAGGCTCAGCCAGCGATGACGAACTCGAGCGAATCACGAGCTGCGCTCGGCTGGGAGCCTCGCTCGGCCTTCGCGTCTTCGCCGGCCACGGACTGACAACCGACAATGTGGGAGCGCTGGCCGCCCTACCCGAGATCGAAGAGTTCAACATCGGCCACTCCATTGTGGCCCGCTCGGTGCTCGTCGGCATGGAACGCGCGGTCGAAGAAATGCTGATCGCGATTCGCGGCGGCAGCTCAAAGACGTCAGCCTAGCGCTCGATATCCAGACCCGCAGCCTCGGGCGCTTCCGGTTCCTTGCCGATGATGACCGTCGTGGCAATGGGAAGCAGCACGCGATGTACATTCGACCCGAACGTCAGGTTGACTTCGTAGAAACCGAAATCGCTTATGTTCAGCAGCGAGCCCGCCCCCCCTTTGACTCCGATCAGCTCATTGTGGATCAATACGGGTGTCGGTAATTCCATCGTCATCCCTCCAGCAAACCTTGTTCTCGATACTCTTTCAGTTTTCGCTGTAGTGTCCGCAGCCCAATCTCGAGAATCGATGCTGCTTCGACCCGTTTCCCATTGGTGCGCCGAAGCGTGTCGAGAATGGCCCGCCTCTCGATTTCAGCCATCGTCAACGGGCGTCCCGACGCGTCCTGGATCGACACGTCGTCTCCGCGGACCTGGCCACCGGATCGAATCTGCAGCGGCAGATCATTCGCATCGATTTCCTCGCCCTGGTGAAAGATGACAATCGACTCCAGAACATTCTTCAACTCCCGCACGTTACCCGGCCACGGGTAGCCCTCCATCACTCCGACGGCCGCTGGCGTCAACTGTTTCAAATCACGTCCGTGCTCGTGGCAAAAGCGCTCGAGATAGCTCTCCGCCAGGAGCGCCAGATCGCCGGGTCGTTCCCGCAACGGCGGTACCGTCAGTGTGACGACCTTGAGACGGTAATAAAGATCTTCCCGAAAGCGAGTCTCGGCGACCTCTCGCTCGAGGTCCTTGTTGGTGGCGGCGATCAAACGAAAGTCCACCTCGATCACTTCGCTGCCACCAACGCGCATTACCGACCGCTCTTCCAACACCCGTAGGAGCTTGACCTGAAGCTCCGGGTAGAGCTCGCTGATCTCATCGAGAAACAGCGTTCCCATGTGAGCCAGCTCGAACTTTCCGATCTTGCGGGAGATCGCGCCGGTGAACGCTCCCTTCTCATGCCCGAAGAGCTCACTCTCGAGGATGTCCGAGGGAATCGCACCGCAGTTGATTGCCAGAAATCGATTGTCGCTTCGTGGGCTGCCCTGGTGGAGCGCATTTGCCACGAGTTCCTTGCCGGTCCCGCTTTCGCCGACGATCAGCACGCTCGAGCGTGTCGGCGCCACCTGTCGCATCCGCTCGAACAATCGCTCCATGGGCTCCGACTTGCCGATAATGCTCTCGAAACCGTAGCGTTTGTCGAGTCGCTGACGTAGGGTGGAGACCTCTTCCCGCAGCTCCCGCGTCTCCAACAGATTCGTCACTCTCTGCCGCAGCTCATACAGGTCGACCGGTTTGGTCAAATAGTCGTCAGCACCGACGCGCATGGCCTCCACCGCCGATTCGATGGAGCCGTATCCCGTCACCAGCACGACGCGCAAATCGATCTCCCGCTTGCGCACTTCGCTCAGAAAACGCAGGCCGTCCATGCCCGGCATCCGCAAGTCGCAGATCGCCAGTGCGATCTCGGGCGTCGCCTCAACGAACTCCAACGCCTTCGCCGCCTCGTCGAAGGTCTCGACTTCCCAGCCCGCCTTCTCGAGAGCAATCGCCATCGACTCCCGGGAGCCGGTTTCATCGTCGATGACGACGACTCTGGCACGTCCGCTCATTGACCTGAAGATTGTCCCACAGTCGCCGGAAGTGGTCGACCTCGATTCCAACACCTTCTGTGGCTCTCGAATAGACTCGATCGGTCCGGAGTGCCCCAGATGCCGCTCTTCGATCAAACCGAGCCCGAGACCTGCGACATCACCGTCGAGAGAATCGTCTTTCAGAATGCGGAGAGCGGCTGGACGGTTGCCCGCATCCGCTTGGAGGGGAGCGACGCTCCCGCCACTGCAGTGGGGCGCCTGTTCGGAGTCGACGCCGGACAACGGCTTCAGATTACCGGCGACTGGGTGCGTGACCGCAAGTACGGCCGGCAACTGCGCATTCGGTCTTTTCTGGCACTCGACCCGACCTCGCTGCGTGGTCTCGAGCGCTACCTCGGATCCGGTCTGCTGCCCGGAGTCGGCAAGGTCACCGCACATCGGCTCGTTGAGCGGTTCGGCGAAGAGACGCTGGAGATCCTCGACACGTCGCCTGCGCGGCTACGTGAAGTCTCCGGGATCGGACCCGCGAGAGCAAGCAAGATCGCCTCCGCCTGGCAGCAGAAGCGCCAGCAGCGGGACGCCATGATCTTCCTCCAGGGTCACGACATCTCGCCGCGGTTCGCTGCCAGGATCCTCAAGCGATTCGGCGACGATACCGTAACCGAGGTGACCAGGAACCCGTACCGCCTGGCGGAAGAGATCTCGGGCATCGGATTCGCTGCGGCCGACCGGGTGGCGAAAAGCCTGGGGTGGGCGCCGGAAGCGATGGAACGGATTGCGGGCGGAGTCCTCTATGCGCTGCGAGATGCGACAACACGCGGCCATGTCTTTCTGCCTCTGGGCCATCTTGTCGAACGCACTTGCGAGCTGCTGGAAGTCGACGCGAATCGCGTTCAGCACAGCGTCCCGGATCTCGAGCGGCGACGAGCGATCGTCCTCGACGGACCGCCCGGCGACGAACGACGTGTCTATCTACCGGAGCTCATGGCGGCTGAGTCCGGAATCCGAGACAGCGTCGAGCGGCTCCTGGCCCGCCCTGTAGAGGGTCCGACGATCGCTGTCGACAAGGCGCTGCGCTGGTTCGAAGCGCGCAGTGGACTGCAGCTTGCGACGGCTCAGCGAGAGGCGATTGCCAAGGCCTTCGAGGAGAAGATCCTGGTTCTTACCGGGGGCCCGGGGACAGGGAAGACGACGCTGATGCGCGCTGTCGTCGAGATCCTGGAGGCGAAGGGCCTGACCATCCTGTTGGCGGCGCCGACTGGCCGTGCCGCCAATCGACTCGGGGAGGCCACGGGGCGTGAGGTCAAGACCATTCACCGGC
>JAOTUP010000292.1 GCA_029863825.1 Acidobacteriota bacterium
CTGTTCCGCAACTCCCGCATCATCGGCCGCCGTTTCCGCCTGGTGCATGTGTACTTCCGCGAGGGGATCATCGAGCTGTCGACGTTTCGTCGCACGCCCGACGCGGAAACGCAGGATCCCGACGCCGGCAACCTCCTCATCACCGACGACAACGTGTTCGGCACTCCGCGCGAAGATGCGTTCAGGAGAGATTTCACTATCAACGCGTTGTTTTACGATATCGGCAACTTTTCGGTCGTCGACTACGTGGACGGCATTGCCGATCTCGAGGCCGGCGTCATTCGTGTGATCGGTGATCCCGATATTCGCTTCCGTGAAGATCCGGTCAGGATGATGCGCGCCTGCGAGATCGCCGGGCGCTTGTCGTTCACCCTCGACCCCACGACGCAAGAGGGCATCGAGCGACATGCCGGAGAACTGGACAAGGCGGCGCCGGCGCGCATCACCGATGAGATCAATCAACTTCTGCGCTGCGGCTGCGCGGCGCGGGCGATGCAGTGGATGCTGGAGATGGGACTGGCTGAGATCCTGCTGCCCGAGGTGCGGTTCATGCTCGAGGCCGAGCGTCGCGGACTTGGCAACTTCAGCCGCCTGTTCGCCTTTCTCGACAGTCGGGCGAAGAAGGAGGCCGACTTTCCGGAGGTCGGTCTGCTGACCACGCTGCTGCTGCCCGAAGTGCTGGTCAAGTGCGAGGACGGATGTGGTGAGGGGGAGTCTCCAGCGCACCGGGCTCGCCTGCGCAACGTGGCCACCGAAGTCACGACACCCTTCTTCCGCCGTTTCGGGTTGTCCAAACACAAAGCCGAGCAGGCGGTGCAGGCCATCCTCGGCTTCCAGCGCCTGCGGCGAAGCGGCTGGAAGGATCACGAGAGAGTGCGAGTGTCGCAACGCTCGTACTTCGATGACGCGTTCTTTCTCGCCGAGGCATATGCCGCGATGACGGGTCGTGGTCACGAGAACGTGGAGAAATGGCGGCGCGTCAAGCAGTTGCGGCCAGCGCCACCACGGCCTCTCGAGCGCCGCCCTCGCCGCCCACGGAAGCGCCGGCGACGCAAGCGCTGACTTGACGGTTCAAAAACTCGTGTCGTTGGGCGTAAGATAGGGCAGCGGGGTCCGGGAGGGGGCGGAGAGCCGCAGGCGGGCCGACACGAAAACCAAACGAAAAGCTCGAATCCGATGTCGTGGTTGATGAGTTTCTTTCGATCTCAGGTCGGCAAGAAGGCGGTCATGGCCGTGAGCGGCATTGCGCTCTTCGGCTTCGTCCTCGTTCACATGTTCGGCAACCTGAAGGTGTACCTCGGTGCCGAGTCGTTCAACCACTATGCCGAGTGGCTACGGGAGATCGGGTATCCGCTGCTCCCGCACTCGGGGATGTTGTGGATCGCGCGAGTGGGTCTGCTGGCGGCGGTAGCGATTCACATGCTCTCCGCCTGGCAGGTGACGCGCGTGAGCTGGAAGGCAAGGCCCAAGGACTACGAGCAGTGGGCTCCCCAGGCGTCGGACTATGCCTCGCGGACCATGCGCTGGGGCGGGGTCATCATCGCTGTGTTCGTCCTCTACCATCTTGCCCATTTCACCTGGGGATGGTCGTGGGTACATCCGGATTTCATTGTCGGCGATCCGTACCATAATCTCGTCGCCGGATTCTCCGTCTGGTGGGTGAGCGCCATCTACATTCTCGCGCAGCTGGTCCTGGGACTACACCTCTCGCATGGCTTGTGGAGTCTCTTTCAGTCGCTCGGCTGGAGTCACCCGCGGTTCAACGCCTGGCGCCGCACGTTCGCCCGCGTGTTCGCTCTTGTCATCGTCGTCGGAAACATCTCTTTTCCTCTCTCCGTGTGGGCGGGGTGGGTGCAGTAGGAGGCCGGAATGATCCCGGATTCCAGAGTTCCCTCCGGGCCGATCGCCGACCAGTGGACGAAGCACTGCTTCGACCTCAAGCTCGTCAATCCGGCTAACAAGCGTCGCTTCGACATCATCGTCGTCGGGTCCGGTCTGGCCGGGGCCTCGGCGTCGGCGACATTGGCCGAGTTGGGCTACAACGTCGAGTGCTTCTGCTACCAGGACAGCCCGCGGCGAGCACATTCGATTGCCGCTCAGGGCGGCATCAACGCGGCCAAGAACTACCAGAACGACGGTGACAGCGTCTGGCGCCTGTTCTACGACACCGTCAAGGGCGGCGATTTTCGCTCCCGCGAAGCCAACGTTCACCGCCTTGCGGAGCTGAGTCTCAACATCATCGATCAGTGCGTCGCCCAGGGTGTGCCTTTTGCGCGCGACTACGGTGGTCAACTGGCCAATCGTTCCTTCGGCGGCGCCCAGGTCTCGCGGACCTTCTACGCTCGCGGCCAGACGGGCCAGCAGTTGCTGCTGGGGAGCTACCAGGCGCTGGCCAGGCAGATCGGGCTCGGTAAGGTGAAGATGTTTCCGCGGACCGAGATGCTCGACGTCGTGGTCGAAGACGGACGAGCGCGCGGCATCATCGTCCGCAACATGGTCACCGGCGAGATCAACCGGCACGCTGCGGATGCGGTCGTGCTGGCGACCGGCGGGTACAGCAACGCCTTCTACCTCTCGACGAACGCCAAAGGCTGCAACGCCACCGCGATCTGGCGCGCGCACCGCCGTGGTGCACTCTTCGCCAACCCCTGCTACACGCAGATTCACCCGACCTGTATTCCGCAAGCCGGCGATTACCAGTCGAAGCTCACCCTGATGAGCGAATCGCTGCGCAACGACGGCAGGATCTGGGTGCCGCTGCAGCCCGGCGATACCCGACGCCCACGGGACATTCCGGAGGCGGAGCGCGACTACTACCTGGAGCGCAAGTATCCGGCGTTCGGCAACCTGGTGCCGCGCGACATCGCTTCGCGGGCGGCCAAGGACGTGTGCGACGCCGGGCATGGTGTGGCGTTTGCGGGGCGCGGTGTCTATCTCGACTTTGCAGAAGCGATAGGCCGCCTGGGTCGGTCGGCGATCGAAGAGCGGTACGGCAACCTGTTCGAGATGTACGGACGCATTACCGGCGACAATCCGTACGAGACGCCGATGAAGATCTATCCCGCGCCGCACTACACCATGGGTGGCCTGTGGGTCGATTACAACCTGATGAGCAATATCGAAGGCCTGTATGTGATCGGCGAGGCCAACTTCTCCGACCACGGGGCGAATCGCCTCGGCGCCAGCGCTCTGATGCAGGGCCTGGCCGACGGCTACTTCATCTTGCCGTACACGATCGGCGACTACCTCGCGCGTCACATGGGTGAGGACAGCGCAGGTACCGAGTCCTCCGCGTTCGAGGACGTGGAACGTCAGGTGCGGTCACAAATCGGACGTCTGCTGTCCATCGGCGGAAGCCGCAGCGTGGACTCTTTCCATCGCGAGCTCGGGTCGCTGTTGTGGGATCACTGCGGCATGTCGCGCTCGCGCGACGGGCTCGAGGGCGCGATCGGCACGATCCGAGATCTGCGCGAGCAGTACTGGCGTGACGTCAAGGTGCTGGGGGTCAACGAGGAGCTCAACCAGTCGCTGGAAAAGGCCGGGCGGGTAGCGGACTACTTCGAACTGGCCGAACTGATGTGCATTGACGCCAGAGATCGCGAGGAGTCCTGCGGCGGACACTTTCGGGCGGAGCACCAGACCAAGGAAGGCGAAGCTCTGCGCAACGACGAGGACTACACCTACGTCGCAGCGTGGGCGTTCGCGGGCGACGGTGCGGAACCGGTGCTGCACAAGGAAGAGCTCGAGTTCGAGAACGTCCCACTGGCTCAGAGAAGCTACAAGTAGGAGTGACGGCCGTGAAACTGACTCTTCATATCTGGCGCCAGACGGGTTCTGACAAGGCCGGCCGTTTCGTC
This sequence comes from Acidobacteriota bacterium, assembly GCA_029863825.1. GTDB lineage: Bacteria > Acidobacteriota > Thermoanaerobaculia > Multivoradales > JAHEKO01 > JAOTUP01. The sequence continues at coordinate 3,858 of JAOTUP010000292.1, forward strand.
ACCTACCAGGTCGAGGGTGTCTCGGAGCACATGTCGTTTCTCGAAATGCTCGACTTTCTCAACGAGGATCTGATCGC
>JAOTUP010000293.1 GCA_029863825.1 Acidobacteriota bacterium
ATCGGCATACTCTTCGCCGTCCCAGCCGACCAGCCTGAACGCAGGCACTCCGCGGCGACGAAAGAACTCGCGGTGCGGCGCGTGCACGAGATCTTCCCAGGCGATGCCCTTGACGGTCTTGCGCTCCTTCAGGATGCGATCGAGCAGGCTTTCCGCCTCATCGAGTTTGACGTCAGGAAGCCGGCCGCGGACATATCTCAGGTTGAGGTCTCGAAGGAGCTTGACGACCTCATCGTAGTAGTCGCCCTGCGCTTCGGCATTCTTCATCGGTTTGAGCCCGAAGCGCACGTTGGTGCCGCCACCGCGCTCGTCACCGAACATCTCGAGACCTCGCGGCAACCACTTGTTGATCGCCTTCTGGATGTCTGCAGTAGTGACGTAGTGGGAGCCACGGGCGGCTTTTTCCATCCATCGGCGCAGCGGTACGACGCCGGCCGCCAGATGGAAAGCCTCCTCGCGCAGCATCTGTGGCATGCTCTCGCCCATCGGCTTGTAGGCGCTGACCCTTTGCATGCTGAGCTGATACTTACCGACACGATCGATCAAAGCGCAGAAAGTGACGTTGTCGATGAAGGAGTCGAAGTCGATGTTGAAGGCGCCGAGGATGTGCGACCCGGTGCGCATGGAGAGGATGTCCTCCACCATGTCCTCGCCGGATTGCTCGGACGCCGCCGACCAATCGTCCTCCAGCAACAGATGCAGCATCTGATAGCCGTGCCGCAGCTCTTCGGCCATCATCCGCAGAATCCAGAACTGCTCTTCCTCGTCCTGGGCCCGCGCCAGTGTCAGCTGATGCTGCTGTATCGAACCGAACTCGGTCGACGCTTGGGCGCGAATGGCGCCGAGGATGTGACCGGCCTGCTCCGCCTCCATGCGACCGGCCTGGTCGAACTTCGGCTTCCCTTTTGCCTCCCCGCACTCGATCTCGCTACACAGGCCCATCTCGCGAAAAGCGCAGAGCTCGAACGTTCGATCCTTCGGAAAGTGCGTGTCCCAGTTGTCGATGAGAAACTGGTAATCGGGCAGGAAGTAGTCGCGCCACTTCTCGACCGCACTGTGGAACTTGCCCGGAAGATGGGTCTTTCTCATATTCATCTTTTGAACCTCTCGCTACGCTCGTGCGCTCAGAGTCTCTTCACGAACGGTCGCAGCGTCGCCGGCGCGAACCCCAGAGCGGTGAAAAACTGGGCGATGCCCTCCATCTCGTCGTCGACAAGTGTGCGCACGGTCTTGGCACCTTGCGCCTTGAAATGCTCGAGCACGTGCTCGGCCAACAGACGTCCGATCGAGCGGCCGCGCATCGCCGGATCCACCGCCATGACCTCGATCCAGCCGGTCGCCTCCTCCAGTCCGAACTCGCCCGACCTCACCTCGCCGAGCATGAACCCGACGACCCGATCGTCGAGCTCTGCGACCGCCGAGGTTTCCGGATCCCGACGCAGATAGTAGCCGGCTCTCGTCTCCCACACGTCAGGGCGATACTCACCCGAGACCTTCTCGTCGAGCGACGTGATGCCGCCGATGTCAGTGTCCTGCAGAGGACGAATCGTGAGGTTGGATCCTGGGCTGCTCATCAGTCGTGAATTCCGTGGAGGCCGGTCCCCCGATGGCCGGGAATGCCGGGGTTGATTGTAACGGCCGTGCGATCGCAGGCGCAATCGAGGTGCCGCAATGGCGTCCAGCCCGTCGTACGTGGCCTCAGGCCTCGGCGCTGGCGATATCCCGGCGCAGATCGCGCGCGAACATGGTGCGAGTGAACTTGCCGAGTCCCGATGGATGATCGCCAAAGGTCCGTATGCGGTTCTCGATGAGATCCCGGACGTCGCCGCGTATATGTGTCGGCAGGATTGCCTGCTCCTCGAAGCGATACTCGCCAAGAGGCTTCTCGTAGCCCTCGTCGCGCCACGCCTCCACATTCGACCACGTGCGCCACGACGGAGTCCGAGCCAGTGAGGCTTCGAACGGCGAGTACAGCATCACCGCTCGCAGGTAGTCGATCACCGACTCCAGCAGCTGTCGAGTCTCATCGTCCACTCCGCCGCCGCGCGCGGCTTCGATGCCTCGCTCCAGAAAGTCGATCGCCTCCGGCGTCGTGAAGAAACGCCCCAGCATCGAGTACTTTGACAGCAGATTGCCTCCGACTTGCCCGCTCAGGAGCTCTGCGAAGTGCTCTTGGCCCCACGCGACGCACTCTTCCTCGGTCTCGAACAGCTCTTCGTGACTCTCGCGGATGAAGTCGTCGATGGTTTTCTTGAAGGGCTCGGGCGCGAGATCGAGATTCTGGTGCAACGCCATGATGAGATCGAACGGCTTGACGCCCATCTGCTCGGCGAGCTTGAACCCTTCTTCGAAGTTGCCTTCGTAGTAGAAGATCGTCATCAGCAAGTGGAAGACCCGCACGTCGAGATAGTCGTCGAAGGTGAAAGTCGGTGTGGCGACCACGATCTCCTCGGTCTCGAGGATCTTGTCGCCGGAGTACTCGCTGATGTTGCGGGCGACGACCCGGAATCGGGTGTCGAACTGGTGCTTCTGACGGCTCTCGGGGTTGGCGAGCGGCGCGCCGTGCAGAAGCATCAGCTGATGGGCTGAAATCCTCTTGACCCCGGTCGTCAGCAGCCGGTCCATGGCGTCGAGGACGGACTCCTTTGTCTCTCCCGGCAAGCACAGGATCAACTCACCGTACGCCTGCATGCCCTGGGCCAGCACTTCATCCTGGATCTCCTTGTACGTATCCAAGCTGATGTTGTCGCGCTTGATGTTCTTGAGCACCACCGGATTGAGCGATTGCACCGCCGACGTCATCGGCAACGACCCGCGAACCTTGCGCATCACCTTGATGATGCGATCGCCCCGGTTCTTCCCCGTCGTCGTACGGATGTACTGCGGCCAGCCGAACTCGTCCTGCAGATGGTGGATGTAGTCGGCCACCTCCTCGTCCCAGGGATACATACCGAAATTGTCGTCGGCAAAGCACGCCGGCGTCTCCGGCTTGACTCGTTTCGCGATATGCAGGAGATCGGCCTTCACGTTATCCACGCTGTGGCGAAACACTTTGTTGTTGTCGCTGGCGGCGGAGTTGCAGAAAGCGCAGGTGAATGGGCACCCGCGGCTGATTTGCAGCATCGGAAAATAGCCGCTGTCGTAGAACGGATCCATCAACCCGGACAGATACGGGGACGGAATCTCGTCGAGATCGAGCATGCGCGGGATCTCGCCACCGTGAACGAAGTCGCCGGTCCGCTTGTCGATCCACAGATTGGCCGGGATCGGCTCCTCCATCAAACCTTCGATCGAGCCGCCGACGTCGACGAAGCGCTGCACGAGGTTGAGAATCGCCCGCTCGCCCTCGTAGGTCGGTCCCCGGCTCGCCACGTCAATCTCGGTCAGCGTCCGCAGGTAGGTCTGCTGTTCCTCTCGCGTGAGCGGGAAGTTCGGACCGCCGATCACCGTCAGCACGGACCTGTCCTTCGCCTTGGCGTAGCGTGCCATCCAGCGCGACAGATTGTGGTTCCAGGCATAGCTCGACAGACCGAGAACGTCCGGCGGCGCGCTGTCGATGGCGGTCCTGAGCTCGTCCGGCTCGCGAAAGATCGACACATCCAGGCGCCCGTTCCCTTTCACCTTGGACTCCAGATACGTCGCCAGGTTGGCAACGCCCAGGGGATAGACGTCCGAACTGATCGTCAACTGGTTATGGCCCAAATCGGCCAGATAGACTCTCATTCCTTACCTCGCGGTAAAGCCCCCGGCACCCCCTCACCCGGGACGACGAGTCGCCCGCTCTCCATCGTCCTGCCGGTTTAACAGCGGAATCCTAAAGCATCTGCGCCTCGAGGGGCAAGGATCGGTGGCAAGAAGCCCCAACGTCCATCCCGCTTCCTTCCGCGCTTCCGAAAGGCGGTCTCGCTCAGGTCTCGAGGCCCGCGAATCCAA
>JAOTUP010000294.1 GCA_029863825.1 Acidobacteriota bacterium
CCCGAATGAGTGCGGTCAGCAGGTAGGGGTCGACGCCGTGACGTGCTGCTGCCTCGGAGATCAGAGTGCCGTACGGCAGCGGGTACGCAGCGCGTCTTAGCGGTACCGGCACGAACGGCTCTGGGAGCCGTGCCGCCGCGCCGTTGTGAATCACTTCGGCCAATCTCAGCGCGCTCCTGTGGGCGCCGCCGCGTACGAGAAGGCGGCTTGCTGTGTAGCCTAAGGACACGTCCGAGATCGGGAAATGCTGGTGGAGGGCAGCTTCTCCTTCTCTCCAGAGTCCCATCGCCAGAAGCAACTCCTCGGGTTCCCGAAGCGTCGCACTCCACAGTGGCCACGACGACGGAGCGATGAAATCGAAGGCAAGGAAAGGCTTGGCCGATGGCGTACGCTGGAGGCGCGCGATAGCTCGCTTCAATACGTCGTCGGCCGCCGGGTCCTCCTCCAGGAGGAGCCAGGCGCGGAACAGGGAGCGGATGTCGGACCGAGCGGTGCCTCCGCGGGCCAGTGACAGCGCAGACACCCTGAGTTCGTCCCGCTGCAGACGGGCTCGTGCCAGCTGGGCAAGTGGATGAAACGGAGCCGGGGCTACGACCTCCAGGTAGGCGCGCACTGCGGCGTCGGGAGGTCCGATGTGTTCCTCGAGTCTTCCAGTCCAGAGATCCGCCAGCGGTTTCAGTGAGGGACTCGCCTTGCGTCCCTCGGCGAGGAAGCCGGCAGCTCTGTCATAGCGACCTTGCACAATGTCCGAGCTAGCCATGAACAGGGCTGCGCGCCCGTACAGCTCCGCCCAGGATCTGCGGGAGCCGAGAACTTCGAACAACGCCAACGCCTCGCGCTCGCGGCCTCGACGCCATTCCAGACGCAGCGTCGAAAGCAACGCCGGACCGGCCCATCGACTCGCAGTGTCCTCCATGTAGGCTTGGCGAAAGCTGTTCGCGGCGGCGTCCCACGAGCCGTGGAGTTCGTACGAGCGACCCTGCTGATAGAGCGCGCCGGCTGCGGCTGCCGGCAGTGAGGCGTCGGCTGCCACTCGGCCGAAGGCAGTGACCGCCTGCAGATACTCACTACGCCAGAAATGACTCCGAGCCACTGCATACCGTGCGTCTGCGGCGTCGGGTGCGTCGGTGTCATCACGGTCGGGATGATCCAGACCACGACGCAAGTAAAGCAGAGCGAGATCAAACTGGCGCTGATGATGGAATGCACGGCCGACTAACAGGAGCGCATCAGGTTCGGAGAGGGCGGAAGAAAAGTGTCGATGCAGCCGTTCGGCGGCCAGGTGTGCAGGCTGATCGACGATGCTTTCCTCGAGCAACCTGATCAATCGAGCCATCGCCTCGTCGGAGGAACCCGCGAGGATCTCACAATCGGCGGAGGCGATCTCTACGAGACGTCGCGACTCTCCTCTGAGCGGCCAGGCGTCGGAGCCGCGAAGAAGGCGGCAATCGCCGCCGCGCGCCAGGGTGTGGGCAATGAGTCGCGCTGCCGGAGTGACGAGGCGGGGCGGCGGGTTGTTGGCCAACAATGTGGCCAGGAGACCGGCAGCGACTTCCGGATGCCCGCGGCCGTCCTGACTCGAAGCGAGACGAAACCGGCCATACGCTGCGAGCCGCGGCGATGCTGTCATGGCGTCCGCAAACGCCTGGTCCGCTTGGCGCGGCCGCCCAAGTTGTTCCAGCAAGTCACCACGCAGATAGTCGAGGCCCATCTCGTGTCCGCGACTCGGATCCTCGTTCAGCAGTGACTCGGCGATCTCCAGAGCGCGTCGAGGATCCCCAGCGAGGTGAGCCTCGATGAGATTGACACGCGGATCCGGAGAACCCGCGAGAGCAAGCAGAGCGATAAAAGTCCAGATCATCCGGGTGGCCAGTTCATTGCCCGGCCGCCGAGAAGATGGAGGTGAAGGTGAAACACCGCCTGCCCCCCGTCCTTCAGGCAATTGATGACGAGACGAAAGCCGTTCGTGTCCAGATCGAATTCTTTCGCGAGCTTGACGGCCGTGCTTTGAAGTCGGCCCAGCAGGGCGATGTCCTCGTCCGAGGTGTCGAGCACAGAAGTAATGTGCCGACGAGGGATGACGAGGAGATGAACCGGAGCCTGTGGGTTGATGTCCTTGAACGCCACGATGTCCTCGTCCTGGTAGACGAAATCCGACGGAATCTCACCCTTGGCTATGCTGCAAAACAGACACTCGGACATGATGGGTACTCCTCAAGTTGCGACGTGTATTGCTAGGAGGATGCGCTGACTCTCTCGACTCGAGCCCCCAGGGTCTGGAGCTTCTTTTCCATCCGAGCATAGCCGCGATCGAGGTGATAGATGCGCTCGATTGTCGTCTCGCCCTGGGCGACGAGCGCGGCCAGGACCAACGATGCCGAGGCTCGGAGATCGGTCGCCATGACGCGGGCGGCGGAAAGAGCGGATCTGCCATGGACGCGAGCAAAGCTTCCGTCGACTTCGATATCGGCACCCATGCGGCGCAGCTCCGGAACATGTTGAAAGCGATTCTCGAAGACAGTCTCACAGATAGTCGAACTGCCGTCAGCTTGGGTCATCAGCGCCACATATTGCGCCTGGAGGTCAGTCGGAAAGCCGGGGTGTGGAGCGGTCACGACGTCCCTGGCACGGAGCACACCACCCGGGGCGACCCGAATCTCTGACTCGGACGCATCGACGTGGCATCCGCACTCACCGAGTTTCTCGAGCAAAGATGCGAGATCGGCTGGTTCGACGCCCTGGACGGTGACATCACCTTGGGTGAGAGCTCCGGCCAGCAAGTACGTGCCGGTCTCGATGCGATCAGCGAGGACCGTGTGCCGAGCGCTGCCGAGTCGATCCACGCCCTCGATCTCGATGCGATTCCCTCCGGCGCCGCGAATCCGAGCTCCCATCTTGGACAACAGGTCGGCAAGGTCGCGGATCTCGGGTTCGCGGGCACAGTTTTCGAGGACAGTCGTCCCTCGCGCGAGGCATGCTGCCATCAGCAGATTCTCGGTGCCTGTGACGGTCGGCAGAGAAAAGCGGAAGCGGGCGCCCTGCAGCTTGCGGGCGGTGACGGTGACATATCCGTGTTCAAGCAGCACGCTGGCACCCAGCGCCTCCAGACCGGCCAGATGTTGATCGATCGGACGAACCCCGATGGCGCAGCCGCCGGGTAGCGAGACCCGCGCATGGCCGAGTCGCGCCAGGAGAGGACCGAGGACGAGCACGCTGGCGCGCATAGTCTTGACCAATTCATATGGGGCGTCGTCGACCTGCGAGACGCCGGCTGGCATCAGGCGGACTCCGTCCTCGCACTCGTCGCTGTCGACGCCGAGATGCGACAGCAGCTTGCGCATCGTCGCGATGTCCCGAACGTTCGGCAGCCGCAGCAGATCGAGGGGCTCCTCCGTCAGCAGGCTCGCGGCCAGAGCGGGAAGAGCGGCATTCTTGGCGCCTTCGATGTCGATCGTGCCGCTGAGGCGTGACGGTCCCTGAATGCGGAGGTAGTCCACGGATCTACCTGCGGCGCGCGATGACTACGCGTGCAACGCCCGCCAGATCTGGCCGTATTTCGAAAAGCTCCAGCGACGATGAGGCGAGAAGCTGTTCGACCGCTCTCGCCTGGCCGGCGCCTATCTCGAAGAGCATATGTGCGCCGCTCGCCATCCTCGATGCACCGTCGATCAGTCGACTGATCAACGAAAGCCCGACGCCGGGAGCAAAGACGGCCCGCCGCGGCTCGAAGTCGACGATCTCGGGCGACAAGCCCGTCGCGTCTAGCGGATCCACGTACGGCGGATTGCTGATAACCAGATCGAAAACCTGCAGGTCGATGCCTGTAATCAAATCTGCTGCGAGCAGAGTTACGTGACCGTCGACCTCATG
>JAOTUP010000295.1 GCA_029863825.1 Acidobacteriota bacterium
CATAACGTCGCAAGGCGGAGTCCGGAGCTTCGACGCAGCCACGTACGTCGTCGAGCTCCTTTATGGCACCGACGTGGCGCGCGCCGTCGGTAAGGGACTCCTGATTCCTTGGCCCCCATCGCACGGCTCCGGGCTCAGATTCCAGGTTGTCTCGGGCAGTCGCTAACCCGAGCGCCGGGTGATTCCGAGGTCAAAGTAGCCGGCGTCGACGCAGCGTCCCTGAGTGAACGCCGGAGCCCCGATACACTTCTCACCGCTTACGGGAAGGACTTCTCCGGTACGATGAATCGCCGGCGGGGCACGCGACACCGACAGCGAGGATACCGAGTGATGACTGTCACGAGTGAGACACTGAAGAAGACCGGCAGCTCCACACGCCCAACTGTCGACAGCTTCCAGCCCCGGGCGCGAATGCTGCTGGGTCCGGGGCCGTCCAATGTCCATCCTTCGGTCACCGCAGCGCTTGCCAAGCCTTTGGTCGGCCATCTCGATCCGCAGTTCCTGGCGGTTATGGATGACGTGCAAGACATGCTGCGAGGCGTTTTTCTGACGGACAACCGGCTGACGCTCGCTGTCTCTGGAACCGGTAGTGCGGGCATGGAAGCAACGCTTGTGAATCTCGTCGAACCGGGGGATGAGGTGCTGGTCTGCGTCAACGGACTCTTCGGTCAGCGCATGGCAGACATCGTGGAACGCATCGGGGGTGTTCTGCACACGATAGCGCGGCCCTGGGGAGACGTCTTCGCCCTCGAAGAGATTGCCGCCGCTCTCGATCGCCACCCGAGCACAACGCTCGTGACTATCGTCCATGCTGAGACATCGACCGGTGCGCTACAGCCTCTCGTCGGACTCGCGGATATCTGCCACGACCGCGGAGCACTACTCGTCGTCGACGCCGTGACATCGCTCGCTGGCTGCGAGCTGCGAATCGACGACTGGGGGATCGATGCGTGCTATAGCGGCACGCAGAAGTGCTTGAGCTGCCCTCCCGGTCTGGCGCCGGTGACCGTGGGGCCCCGCGGCCTCGAGAAGATGAAGCGGCGCACGACAAGAGCCGTGAGCTGGTACCTCGATTTCAGCCTGATTCAAAGCTACTGGACCGATGGTCGACGTGCGTATCATCACACTGCTCCGATCGCGATGAACTACGCCTTGCATCAGGCACTGCGCCTGGTGCTTGCTGAAGGCCTCGAGACTCGGTGGCAGCGACATGGGCTGCACAGCAGCGCCCTGATGGCTGGCCTGGCGGCCCTCGGATTCGTACCCTTCGCCGCCGAGAACCAGCGGCTACCGATGCTCAACGCCGTGCGACTTCCTGAGGACTTCGACGAGGCGCCCATTCGGCGCGAGCTACTCGACGCGTACGATATCGAGATCGGAGGCGGACTGGGCGAATTGGCCGGACGCGTGTGGCGCGTAGGTCTGATGGGCGAATCGGCGACCAGGCAAAGCGTCTTCAGTCTGCTCACGGCCCTCGAGGACATCCTCCTGCGCCGCGGACGAAGCCAGGGCATCGGTGCCGGCGTCGAGGCGGCGACCCGCAGCTACCATGCGCTCAGCGAATGAACTGATCGCCAACACCGGTGCTGGCGGCGCTTTCGTCCCGGTCGAACCTAGGAGAAAGTGAGAATCAGTCGTCGTCCTGCGGCTTGTACAGATTCGATGGCCACGTCCGCGCTTGTGAGGTCGGCAACGATGTGCAACTCACCCCGGGCGTTGACGACGTGCAACCCGGTGCGAAGCCGTTGGATGTGGGGCGAGTCGATCTCCAGTTGCTTCGGTCGAAACTCGCTGTCGATGCCGAAGATCTTGATCACCTCTCTCGGCGCACCCTGGCGAATTCCCACGACTTCATAGGAGTTCTTGCCGACCCTTCCGTTCAGCCGGATGTCAACGACCGTCGAGGCGCCCTCCTGCCGCCACACGATCCGCTCGACCGCAGTCGCCGGCCCCACAGGACCAGTCGTATTCTCGTCTTCCGGCTCCTCATCGGAGTCCGCCGCTAATTCCTCATCGTCCTGCTTCGCGGGAGCATTGTCGGACTCGGTGGCTTCATCTCGCGCCACCCCTGCCGCACCGTCACTCACCGAGTCCGGACTCTCTGCTGGGGAAGTCTCCACTTCGGCGTCCGACCCAGGCGCTCCGCGGACGGCCGAGGCCGACTCCGCATCCGACATGGGCGCCGCCGGTGGCAGCCCCACCCGCGCAACAGCGGCCTCTCCGGTGCCATCGCCGAGACCGATCCAGCCTTTCAGCTGATCTCCCGCGAAATACCACACCGCGACCCCGAGTGTGATGCCCGCCAGGCTCGCAGCAACCAGCGTTCCCCATGACCGGCCGGTGGACTTCACTTTTGCGGCGCCAGCCAATGCCATTCGATCCTCGTCAGACGGCATCTCGACTGGTGGCGCCTCGTAAATGCCGGAAAGCTCCTCGGCGGCCTGCACAATGTCGTCCGGGATCACGACTCCACTGCCGCTCCCAAGAGTCGCCGACGGCTCTTCGGCTTGGAGAACCTCCGACAGCGAGTCCGACTCTGAAGGCGGAATCACGCCCTCAGGCTCTTCTGCCAACCCGGTGCCCAACGGCACGGCCAACGCCTCGGCAGCCGGTTCGCCCGCATCGCCTTCCGGCGGCAGAAGGAACTCTTCGACGCCCGTTTTGCGGATCGCCGGCACCTCGACATCGAATTCCGGCAGAGGCGGCAGGCTCTCCGCCTCGAGCAGCCCTGGCTCCGCGCTTTCGGCCCCGGCAGCCGTCTCCTGGTCTTCCGAGGGGGCTACGGAGTCCAGGACCTCTTGCTCGGGCACTTCTCCCTCCGGATCGGGAGCAAACAGCTCGTCCGCCTCGCGGCGCTCCAAGAGCTCGGGCTCTACGGCGGCCGACGAGGACGCCGGCTTCCCCTGGGAAAGGGCGAAGGGCTTGCCGCCGTCCTTGGCGAAGTTGGCAATCAGACGGGATACGAGTCGCCGGCTGGGCTCATCGAGATCCAGGAATCGGATTGCCGTTCCCGCGGGCCCGTCCGGGCCTGCGGCCGCTCTCGTCCAAAAAACGTCCCCGCGGCCGTGAACGAGCCTGAAATCGTCGGTCAGCCGCACCTCGAAATCCACCTCTTCTCCCAGGCTGAGTGGGATATTGATGAGGACGTCGGCGGCGACGAACATCCCTTCCTCGGAGACGACGGGTGAAAAGGCTTGAATGAAGTCTCGAAAACTCTCGAATTCGAGCACGATTTTTGGCAAACGCGAGCCCGAAGCTCCCGGAAAGATCTGATCCCGTCTATCACTCATAACAACTTCCCAACGCAGGATACTCTATTCGCCTCCGATTGTTCGGATTATACGGCTTGCAGCAGAGTTCGACCCGCCCTTCACGTCACGGGACGAGGCCGATAGTCGCCCTCGGACTCGATACCCAGTCCATCTGCAAGCCGATTGTAGTACGCGAACAACGCCGCTACCTGGACAATGTCGTGGACAGCCTCATCGTTGAAACCTGCACGCCGCAGCGTCTCAACGTCGGCTTCACTCATGGCTGCCGGATCCTCCGTCAGTCTGGCGACGAAGTCCAGCATGGTCCGGTCACCCGGGCTGAGCGGCGCTGACCGGTAGTCACTCTTGACGGCCTCCGTCAACGCATCGCCGTTCTCCAGATCTTGAACCTCAACCCGGAGGTCCTCGCCGTGCGCTTCGGTTCAGTAGTAGCACTGATTGAGGCGCGACACTGTGGTGGCGATCATCTCCCGCTGAGCCCGGGAGAGCGCTGACTCGCTCGAGCGCATGACCTCAATGTAGAGTTGTGTCGAGCACCGCAGAACTTTCGGGCGAATGCTTTGCAGACGAATAATGTTGTAGATCCGACCCGAT